>JAWOEM010000087.1:0-10903 GCA_046482785.1 Salinivirgaceae bacterium | reverse complement strand
TGCAATTGTTTCAATTTGCCAACTATGTCCGTCGGGGTGGTCACCGCCTTTAGGATCGGGGAAGTTTCGGTTTATGTCAACACCATTAGCATTGGAACGTGTAGATCCGTTTACGGTATTATTCCCTCCTGCGTATGTTCCATCGGGATTAGCAGCCGGATTTATCCAAATTTCCAGATTATTAACAAGTTGATCCACCTCATTGTCGGTTCCGTAATTCGATAATAGATAATCGATTAGCCGCAAATGCAGAACGAAACCGGTAGTTTCGTCGCCGTGCATGGTAGCAGTATAAAACACTTCCGCCTCATTCTCTTCCTGATGAACATTGTCGCTAATTTTCACGGTTAGCAACAGACGTCCGTCATTGGTTTGCCCAATGGTATCGAGCTTACAAATATCGGGATAATTGGAAGCAAACTGCTCCATCATTTCTACGTACACTTCGTAGGTAGGGTACCGATCCCAATTAGACATTTCCGCAACTGTAGTGGCCATATTGATTACTCGCTTCGAGAGGTCGGGCTTAGGTACAATAGTATATTTGTAACCTAAGCTATTCAATTTCTCGAGTTGAGCTGGATTTACATAAGCCGTAATTTTCCCATCTTCTATCGCATCAATAGACATAAGGCGGGTCAATTTTTGAATTTCTTTTTGGTTGTTGAAATCCATTTCAATAATGTACTCGCGGGGTTGCTGGGCAAACCCAACAAGAAAAGTAATGCTTAAAACAGCAAGTAAGAGTAACTTCTTCATAAAAATTGGTTTTTTGATAATTGGTTTGTTTGTTAAAATAGTATGGTAGAATAGCAACAAATACTGAACCTACCGAAGTGGTGGTCAATCCATTTAAGTTGTGTTGCAACAATTGTTCATAGCTCTGTTCATTTGTATCAATCGGGTAAGCCGCTATCGGGTATCCATAAATAGGCGTAAGTGGGCTTGACTACAAACGTAATAAAAAAAGTTTATGATTGACATTATTTTGATGATATTTTGCTGAATATAAGCATATCGCAAGAAAAAAAGCGGTACTATTATCCCATTAGCCGATAAGGTGCAAACCCATTTTTTTAAAAACTTCCCAAATAACAATACCGCCTGATACCGATACATTTAGCGAATGCTTGGTTCCAAACTGCGGTATTTCTATGGCAAAGTTACAACTATCCAATACCCGCTGCTGTACACCTTTCACCTCATTTCCAAATACCAATGCCAATGGTTTTGATTTCTCGGGGTAGAAATCTTGCAATAAAACAGGATTATCGACCTGCTCTACTCCTGCAACAGCATATCCTTGCTCTTTCAATTTCTCAATGCATGCCACAGAATCGTCCACGTATGTCCAATTAACCGATTCGGTAGCTCCCAGGGCGGTTTTCCTTATTTCATTACTAGGTGGCTGTGCTGTAATGCCGCATAAAAATATATGTTCAATACGAAAAGCATCGGCAGTACGAAAAAACGACCCCACATTGTGGGCGCTCCGAATATTGTCCAACACCAAAACAACCGGAAGCTTATCGACCTGCTTAAACTCATCGGCTTCAATTCGTTCAATTTCAAAAATTTTCAGTTTCCGCATACCTCAGGTATCTTTTAATTAATAGTAAAAATATTTTCAATGCGAACAAAAATAGTGTGTTTTGCCTGTTCTATAAACTATTGCTTCGGTTTTATTGTTGAGGAGAGAAAAGAAAAACAACAAAAGAGGCTAATAGTCACGGCGTAGGCACTAACAAGAAATGTTTGCGGAATTTAGGAAGCACCCAAAATCCGCAAGCAATTATATTGTATATCTTTGTATTCCTTGCGAATTCGATTAAGTAAATCATCTCATTCGGTTTCATTCTTCACCCAAATGAGTGATTTTCTAAATCGGGGTTAACCTAAATTCCACAAGGATTTTGACCTTGAAAAATTAAATCCTTGCGGAATTTAGGAAGCATACTATATTTGTAAAATTGATAAAATTTAGATAGGTTTATACTTTCAAAAAACAAAATATATACATTTATGAATATCCATGAATATCAGGGCAAAAGCATTTTAAAATCCTATAACGTGCCTGTTCCTGCGGGCATAGTAGCCGACACACCCGAAAAAGCCATAGAAGCGGCACGGCAGGTATCCGAAGAAACCGGTTGCGATACATGGGCTGTAAAGGCACAAATACACGCGGGTGGCCGCGGTAAAGGTGGCGGAGTGAAAATTGCAAAATCGTTAACCGAAGTAGAAACGCATGCCAAATCCATAATTGGAATGCAGTTGGTAACGCATCAAACGGGCTCCGAGGGAAAAAAGGTACATCGTGTTCTTGTTGAACAAGGAATTTTTTATCCGGGACCGGCAGAAATTCAGGAATTTTACATGAGCGTACTACTTAATCGCGATAGCGGTAAAAACATTGTAATGTATAGTACCGAAGGAGGCATGGATATAGAAACAGTAGCAGAAAAAACACCGGAATTAATTTTCAAAGAAGAGATTGATCCCGGCACAGGTCTACTTCCGTTTCAGGCCAGACGTATTGCTTTTAATCTGGGACTGACAGGCAATGCTTTCAAAAACATGGTAAAATTCGTTCAGGCGCTCTACAAAGCTTACGAAGGATCAGATGCTTCGCTGTTTGAAATTAATCCGGTGATGAAAACCTCTGACGAAAAAATTATTGCTGCTGACGCTAAAGTAAACATCGATGACAATGCCCTTTTTCGTCATCATGACTATGCCGATATGCGCGACCTTTCGGAGGAAGACCCGGCTGAAGTTGAGGCGGGAAAGCATGGGCTTAACTTTGTAAAACTAGATGGTAATGTAGGCTGTATGGTTAATGGCGCCGGCCTAGCCATGGCTACCATGGATATTATCAAACTAAGCGGTGGCGATCCGGCAAACTTCCTCGATGTGGGCGGAACAGCCAATGCACAAACCACTGAAGCAGGTTTCCGAATTATTCTAAAAGATAAAAATGTAAAAGCCATTCTCATCAATATATTTGGTGGTATAGTGCGTTGCGACCGCGTGGCACAAGGTGTGGTTGATGCTTACAAAAGCATTGGCAACATCAGCGTTCCGGTAATTGTACGGCTACAGGGAACTAACGCCGAAGAAGGCAAGGAATTGATCGATAATTCAGGCCTCAAGGTATTCTCGGCCATTACCCTGCAAGAAGCTGCCGACCAGGTAAAAGCAAATATTTAGTGGATAAAAACCTTTAAATACACCAAAAAATGCCGACTTGCAGTCGGCATTTTTTTTTGCGTAGAAGAATCTACTACTTCCATAAAAATACTTACGCTATATCCGCTTGCATCACAATCAAAATACCTATTTTCGCCAACTCAAACTAAAGGCAAAATACCATGCAATACCAACGAAAACCGGAGTGGCTGAAAATAAAACTGCCACAAAGCGACCAATACAAAAAAATTAACCGCATACTACAATCAAATAATCTGCATACCATTTGCACAAGCGGGAAATGCCCAAACATGGGTGAATGCTGGAACAATGGAACCGCAACATTTATGATTTTGGGCGAAATTTGCACCCGGGGCTGTCGGTTTTGTAATGTAGAAACCAGTAAAAACCCGCCACCACCCGATGAGAATGAACCCAAGAAAATTGCCGCAGCAGTAGCCACACTCAAATTAAACCATGTAGTGATTACTTCTGTAGATCGTGACGATATGACCGATCGCGGAGCCTACCATTGGTGTAGAACCATAAAAGAAATTAAATATAAAAACCCCGAGATAACCATCGAAACACTTATTCCCGACTTCGATGCCAAACCACGACTGCTCGATCTGATTATTGATGCCGAACCCGATGTGGTTTCGCACAATATGGAAACAGTACGTCGACTTACACCACAAACCCGTTCTAAAGCGGAGTACAACCGCTCGTTAAAGGTATTGCAGTACCTTGCGCAAAACGATGTGCAAACCAAAAGCGGTATCATGCTTGGATTGGGAGAAACACGTGCCGAAATTGAGGAATTAATGGATGATCTGCTTAAAGTTGAATGCCAGGTCTTAACTCTTGGCCAATACCTACAACCCTCTCCGAAAAACGTACCTGTTGACCGTTTTGTATCGCCGGAAGAGTTTGCTGAGTTAAAAGCGATTGCTCTTGAAAAGGGGTTTCAAATTGTGGAAAGTGGGCCATTGGTTCGATCATCGTATCATGCAGAGAAACATATTTTTTAGTAAAACATATTGAAAAATGGCAAAAAAAATTCGCTACACCGACTGGAATTCCCTCGACTATAAAGTAGCTTGGGACAAACAGCAAGTAATTTTCGACAAACAAATAGCCTCCAAACAGGCGAATGAACCCACAGAAAACACACTTATTTTTGTGGAACATCCGCATGTATATACGTTGGGAAAAAATGGCGACAGAAGCAATATGCTCATTTCAGATGAAATGCTCAAAAAAATTGAGGCAACCTATTACCACATCGATCGTGGTGGCGATGTAACATATCATGGCCCCGGCCAGATAGTGGGCTACCCCATTTTCGATTTGGAAAACCTCGAAGTATCATACAAAGGATTTATAGAGAAATTAGAGCAGGGGATCATTGATTACCTAAAACACGAGCATAATTTAGATACCTTTCAACTACCAAAAGCCACTGGAGTTTGGTTAAAAACTGCCAACGGACACGAAAAAATTTGTGCTATCGGAACGCGAGCCAGCAAATACGTAACCATGCATGGTTTTGCGCTGAATATAAACACCAATCTGGCTTACTTCGATTACATAAACCCTTGCGGATTTACCGATAAAGGTGTTACCTCGTTGGAAAAGATAAAAGGGGAGAAACAAAACTTTGACCATGAAAAAGAAAAGCTAAAAGGCTATTTAGTAGAAGCTTTTGGAGCCGAATTGGTACAAAAATTCGAGTAGAGCGCTAGTGAAATAAATAATAATGCGTCCGCACGAATCACAAAAAAAAGATATTATGTTTTTCTAATTTTTTCAATTCTGTACAACATAGCGGTATAAAGATCATTTATACTTAACCAAAACCATTCAAAAAAGAGCGTTTCAGTATAAAAGATATGACATATTCGTTAATAAAAAAACCGCATTAAGTATCTCCTTAATGCGGTTTTTAATTTTATACTAGCTAGAAGTAAAATACTAATATTTCATATTTACTTCTTGATCACAATTGACTTAGTAATAATTCTACCTTCCCCAGAAGCTTTTACAAAATATATTCCGGGCTTTAGTGTGCTTAAATCAATTTGGCATCTGTCTGAAATATTATCCTGATAAACCGCATGACCGACAGCATTATAAATGGATAGATTGTACGCTCCGTCCACGTTAATTTCAAACTGTCCATTGCTAGGATTCGGATAAATATTCATGTACTGTTCTTCAATGGCATTCACCTTAGTACTAGGAATAATCTCAAAATCGATATCAACCATATTACTCTCTCCCATATCACTAACAGCCTTTACACCTGCGGTATACACCCCCTCTTCAAGATCCTCAAAAAGATAACTATTGGCAGTAATACTAGTATCCACTAGGATGTTATCTAAATATACATCAAAAGAAACATCTTTCGAACTGCCTGCATATCCAAGTTTAAGTTCGTCTAACATGAACATATAAGATCCATCAGATACACAGTTAATTGCTATTCGAACTGAATCACCAACGTATTCTGAGAGGTCAAAGGCAAATTCAGTCCATTCAGTTGGAGCTTCTAAATAATCTCCTTCCGAAATAACTGTAAAATCATTTGGAGTATCGCTATGGGCTACCGCAACAGTAAAGCGCTCCAATCCATATGTTTCAGTAGCTGATTTTGCAACGAAAGAAAAGCTCATTCCATAGGCCGGGGCAACAACTGGGGTAATTAGCCAATCATTATTAGCAATTCCCTCAGAGGCCAAGCATGCAAGATATTTCTCTCCTTGGTGGGGTTGATAACGCTCCTCTGTTAATGGTGGGGTTGTTTGCGATGGGTTAAAGACGATAAAAGATCCAGAGTAGCCTTCATTGGGGAAGGTCACTCTATCTATTCCAAACGTTTCACCGGCATCCTGATCAATCATTTCAAAGTCTCCTATATTATTAATAGCAAAATCAGGATGACTTTCAACATCATCAACAAAAAAGCCTGTATTCCAACTAAAAATTGCATCCATTCCCTTTTGAGAAACAAGAAGATCAACAGGGCTGTCAATAATTTTCTGAAGATGAATGTTAATATCATAAATACTTGTATCTTCCACCGTTATTAAAGTATCAAAGGGAATATAACCATCCAACGTAACCGATAGAGCATATTCGATTCCCCCTCCATATATTTCGTCAAATACAAAAGTCCCATCTATATTAGTAGTACTTGTATAGGTATTATAACCTTCCAGTATAACATTAACATCTTCAATACCATTTTCTTGAAATAAAACAGTTCCTTCAATAGAATATCGCGAGAGTGTATCTAAAGAAACAGGCTCAATTACAGTATCACTTTCCAACGCAAACCTCGTTATAACCGTGTCTTCGTAACCATGCTTAACAAATGATATATCATATTCTCCCGGTTGTAATCCTGTCAAGTTGTATTGTCCCAACTGGTTTGTGAGTGTACTTTGGCTAAACTGATCGCCCTGTGCGGTAACTTGCACACCATCCAGAGGCTCATCAAATGCTAGAACTTCACCTTCTATAGAATGAAATAATGTTCTAAAAATAATATTTGTATTAGGAATCCAATCTAATTGCTCTCCTTGCACGGTAGACAAATCGGAGTCGAAAGAATCATCGGAAGCATAATATCTGGAACAATTTGTGCCTTCTAATTTAGTACTATAAAACACATCATCGGGGGAATAATATTCTGGATCATAAGGCCGATAAGTATAAATAACCAGATTCTCACCAGAGTAATGGTACATATTCTGTAATTCTACTAATACATGATTCTGCCCAGAAGGAAATGATACAGAATCATCATACACCAATGTAAGTGAATCAGGGTGAATCCAACCACCTGTCAGATCAGTCTCCGATGTTTCACCAATCCAAATTTGAACAGGTTTGCCCTCAGATAAATTAGAATTAAAATTATTTTCAAAAGACAGGAATTGAATTATTCCCTCATTTAGACTAATCTGGTCAGAAGTATACAATGACTGCACAGCACTACTTTCATAATAAAAATCAAAAGGTACCCGCTTCCTAGGGAAAGTCGTATCTTCACCAACTTGATTAAACATCATATTATCCTTAATGTCTATATTAATCGGATCCGTACTATTATTTAGGGTATAGACATCTAAAGGGAAATCTATGTAACCCGAAATAGGAATTTCGCCCAAAGCACTAGTATTCAAATCAACATTTATTGTTGCTTCTCCACCAATCGGCAAATCAACACCCACCGTATCTCCGAGTTCATTCCCTAGATCATCACGTAATTTTACTCTGTAGGATTCTCCTGATACAGACCCACTACCGACGTTTTTAACCGTTACTTCAAACGTAGATTCCTCATCAGCAATAGCCAACGGGTAACCACTTATACTTACCGCTTCAAGGTTCCAGTCTTCGCGACAAGATATAGTTGCCTCCCAGCCTACATAAGAGACAGCAGAATCTGAGTGAAAGCGAAATGTAAGTGCTCCTTCGCTATTAGTGGCAGTCATAGGATCCGGTACATCAATTCCAGATAACATCCTCAACAAGGTACTATCTTCTGTGTTTGGTCCATCATAAACATATAAGAAATCAACTCCTCCTTCGAGCAGAAAAGAAGAAAAATCAACCACTATATATGCACCTTCTTTGTCAGGATAGAAAGTGTAGGTATAGTCCTCATCATTTTGATAGTTTCCATTAGGGCCGCCCGAATCAAAGAAAATGGCTCCACAAAGGGTATCTGAACCATTTTGCATAAAAATTGTATCCTCTAAGGATCTTTCCTGCCCGTCAATATCCGATAGCTGAATTTCACCATCAGCACACGAACAACTCTCAACGCCTTGCTTTCCAAGGCCATTCGAACCATTCCCCAAAGCAAAAAGAGTGGAGACAACAGTTATGAAAAACAAAAATAATATCTTCCTCATAGTTAATGTTTTTAAAGTTTTGAAGTTTACCAGATACAAAACTAATAAAAAAAACAAAAATACAACGAACTCTAATCCCTAAAATCATTTAATTATTAATATTTCTCATAAATTTCAATATATCGCAAAAAGAAATATCCTCGCTGACGCAACAAGATCCACAAAATATTTTATCAACAAACAAATTAAAGCCTTGAGGCTACTCCTATTTTAATACTATTGGCATTACTCGCTTTGCAGTTTAACAAAAATCATGCGGTTCGTATGATTTACCTCTTACGTTTTCTTATTATTTCGACAGTGTTCCCCGGTCTTATTACGTTAATGTTACAACATATCTTTTCATGAGTTATTTTTAAGATATGAAAAAGCCAGAAAGGTTCATTTGCGATTATGCTTGATATTGGTGTTATGTCAAGCATAATCTATCGGGCCAAGTCTTGATCTTTTCATTTTTAACCGCGCTAAAATGTTACAGAACACTTCTATACGCTCATTTTTTGACTTGCTAAAAACGAAAATGACTTTAACCGAAATTGAGAGATTCCGCTCAATTCGTTCATTATCATACTAGTGTCATGTCAATGCTCAAATGACGTATAAGTCGCCGTTATTTTCCGAGTTTTGCACAGCAGTAAAAAGTAAGCATAGCCATAGCTACGTGAATCTTTTTAATGCAAAGCAAAACCGCAAAAGAACAAGACTTGGTGCGTTATTTGGTTGTTGACAGGACACTAGACATGACAACTGGTGCCCGTGCCACGCTAATGAAATGTATATTTAAAAGCTTTGCTCCAGTTTATCAACAAGAGCATCAACAAATTGTGTTAATGGTTTTTTTGCCACCATTTTCAACATTGGATTCAAATCGGCATGGAGGGTCACTTTAACCCGTGTATCATTTTCATCAACTTCCTTAAGCTGAATCCAAAGAAAAAACGTAAACGGAACGGTTTCATCACTCGAAATTTTAACCAATTCGTTTTCTTTTCGTTCTATAATTCGCATCCCAAACTCTCCGGTTTTTCCCAGGGCAAAGCGACAAGAATCGGCATCGGCTTTAACTACCTTCATTTTATCGTCGGGTGGTGCAATACTCTCGAAACGAGAAAAATCTGCAATGGTTTGATATACTGCCGCAGCGCCTGCATTCAATTTCCCTACTCGGCTTTCGTGTTTCAACATATTTTAAAATTTAATAATTAGAACCTATCCATAAAGTCGGGTGTGTTCAGTGAATAAACTCGATTTTCAAGGCTTGTGAAACTCAAAATCGTTGAGTTTATCGGTGTAAGTGATACGAGTTTGAGTGAGTTTAACGTGCTACATTGAGCATGTCGAAATGCAGAAAATTGAGTTTATTGACGAACTAATTAGACCAGTTTTGAGGATCATCCTGCCAATCCTCAAGCACCGACATATCGGCCGGCGCCAGCAATTCTTCCTCAATAGCAATATCGATCATGGTCTGATAGTCGGTTAGAACAGACCAATCGCAATTGGCTTCCTTAAAAACATCATAAGCTTTCTGAAAGCCGTACGTAAAAATAGCAATGAGTCCCTGCACTTTCAATCCATGGTGTCGGAGTGCTTCCACGGCCTTAACGCTGCTTCCTCCGGTTGAAACCAAGTCCTCGATCACCACAACCTTTTTACCCGGCACTGCATCGCCCTCAATGAGGTTCTGCATTCCGTGGCCTTTAACTTCTGAGCGCACGTAAAGAAAAGGAAGCCCAAGCTCCTCTGCTACCAATGCGCCGTGGGCAATGGCTCCGGTAGCCACCCCGGCAATGTAATCGACATCTGAAAATGATTCCTTAATTTTTTGAATAAAGGCATCGCGCACCAGCGTGCGCACTTTGGGATACGAAAGAATTTTGCGGTTATCGCAATAAATAGGCGATTTTAGGCCGGATGCCCATATAAAAGGATTTGACGGTTCCAGCTGAATTGCGTTTATTTGCAATAACGATTGAGCTATTTTAATTTTAAAATCATCACTCATGTCTGATATGTATAAAATTTATTTTAACGAGTTTACTATAGTAATCACTTCTCCAAAAAAGAAAGAAGAGTACAAAAATAGTGGTTTTTGCGAACTAACGACGGTTAATGAACTGTTGAACGACAACTTTTTCGATACCCTTGCGGGAAACACACATAAAAAGTGGTGCATTGGCGCATTGAGCCCCGATGAAACATTTGATAAGTTAAAACAACATTTTCTTTACATTGAAGCAGCAGGAGGATTGGTTATCAGCCCAAACAAAACGTTTGTAGCCATAATCAGAAAAGGGAAATACGACTTGCCAAAAGGAAAATGTGAACCGGGCGAAACCATTGAAGAATCTGCTATACGCGAGGTTGAGGAAGAGTGCGGATTACATAATCTATCGATAAAAACAGCACTTCCATCAACCTATCATATCTATGAACTGAAAAATAAGCTGGTGCTAAAAAAAACATACTGGTTCTTGATGCATACTACAGAACAACCGCTAACACCTCAAGTAGAGGAAGACATTACTGAAGCCACGTGGATGTCGCTTAGAGAAATTGACCAATTTCTTACCAATACGTACCCTACGCTTACCGACTTGCTTAGCGTGACGTTAAAGCTGTAGGCCAATTATCTGGCCTGTCGGTACATTTGTCTTTCGCGCTGTTTAATCAAATTAAAGAAATACCACTCAAAATGGTTTTCGGGCGATGGCGTTGGGTGCACTTTTCCATAATGTTTTTCCAGGTATGATGTGCCTTGATTCTGTTCAGTCCGGATCGTTCTG
>JAWOEM010000527.1:0-4078 GCA_046482785.1 Salinivirgaceae bacterium | reverse complement strand
CGTGCCCGGTTTCCAGTCTCTTTTCTTCATAAAGGCTATTTAAGTTCGATACTTCAGTAATTTTAGTGTGAAGATATTAAAAGTTCGGTTAACGAAGTGAGAAAAGACAAGTTAAATTCTATAAAATAATGCTAATGTGGAAATTTTTAGACCGCAAATCCTGATTCTGTAGGCATATCGTAATTTCCAATTTTTATGCCTGCGGATTTTGGGTGTTACTTTTTCGTTGCAGATAAACTTTTATTCAAAGGGATTTGTTATTTTTAAAAATCGTTTTGCCATCTGTGCCATCAATCATCGTAAACACATCAGGTTAAAATACGGTTGTTTGGTAAAGTATTTTACCCAAAATTTTGTCGTACATTTATTATTAAACTAAATTATACTGCAAGTGAAAATTTTTAAAATTACATTGACTATCCTTGTTATACTGTTCGCCGGTGTTGGTATTTATTATCTTTTTATCAAAAAATCGCCGGAGAAATGGTCATTAGAGAATTACCTGAACGCCGAATCGCTGGTTTATTTTAAACCTGAAAATGCTTTCCTAAGCTCCATTGATAATACGTTTAGTCTAAACGAAAGTGAGCTTGTGGGGTTTTTACAAGAATTGCCCGATTCTTCGGCTTTGAAGATAGCTTATTCCCACTCAAAAAGTGTAGTGTCTTACCATCTAAACCGGCAAATGAAACCCACGCCTGTGTTGTGGTTGTTTGTAAACGATAGCTATTCATTTAATGATGATACGCTTCTCGCAGGCAAGTGGATTGACGATTTGTTTGAACTCAAAACAAGTGGCAGCAATCTGTTTGTAGCCGCAAATAGTGGTTTGGTAGCCATAGGAGCAAGTGGCGAGCTGATGAAGAATATTTCAGAAAAAACGTTTGCCGTGGAGCCTTATTTGATTGAATTGCCCCAGTATACAGTATCCGGGAATATTCAATATGTAAAGAATTACATTGAGCGACAGCATGCCTATTTTGGGCATTTTTTGGTTCCCGGCAGTAAATTTAAAGTAAATCATGTTGGGACAGATTCGTTAACCATGTTTAATGGTAGCATTAGCGATGTGAGAGATTTATGTGCCGGAGTGGGCGAAGGAATTTTTAATGATGCAATTCCACATTCAGCCAAAGCCGGATGGCGATATACATTCAAAAATATAAAGTGTTTGAATCAGTTAATAAACGACCATGTGGGGCAGACACTCTGGGATGTCGAAGATCGGTATCAGTTTAAGCTATCTTCCATTTTAGAGGCTTGGTTTCAGGGTACCATAGCATGGTTTTACTTCGATAATGGAAGCAGTCATGGATCGGTTGCAGCACTCAAACTTCGTAGCAATGCAGTGCCTTTTGCCGCTTCAAATCGGTTTTTTGCCGATCTTCAAACAATAAAAGCCCGGGTTTCAGAAAACGAACAGCGATATACCATTGCGCAGTTTGTGCCCAACGGAGTTGCACCCGTTGTTTTTTCCGGAGCCGCCGTAAACGAAGCGCTGTATGCCATGCAGGTAGATAGTTACCTATACCTTGCAACCGATAAGCAGCTTCTCAGCTTGGTGATAAACGAGTTGGTTAATAAACGGTATCTAAACGGCTTTAGCGCGCACGCCGATGCCACGGGTGAGTTCTTTTTTATGTTGCCGGGCAAGCAAAAAAATGATGAAACGAACGATACGCAAAAAGTACATATGCATCGAATGCTTAAAGGCAAAATAATGCATTCCGGAAGTGAACTGCATTTGCAAGGGACGGTGTTTATGAAGTAGCACTTTGGGCACGAAAAGTGGTACTTCTTTTTTTAAGCGGTGGTGTTTTATTACGGTTTCAATTAATATAGATTTGTTATGGGGCTTTTTTCTAAACTTGGTTCAGTTTTCGTTTTTGTAGGTCTGTTGAATGGCTCTTTGCTTGCGCAATTCGATTCCGTATTGCATCATTACAAGCTAAATAATTACGATCGTAGTGTTGCATTCTTTCAGAAAATTGATACTACAGCATACTCTTCGGAAAAAATGTACGATTATTATTGGTATGGAGCTACTGTTTATTTTGAAGCAGGTCGGCTTAATAAGGCTTTGCATTTGGTAGAAACAGGTCTGAGCCTTCCGGGGCTTGAACAAGCTGAACGTGCCAGACTTAATCTGGTAGCTGCAAAATTGTATGCCCAAACCGGAAAAAGGCAGCAAATTGAGCAGGTTGTGGAGGAATTAGCTGCGTACGTTGAAACTCATGAGGTAGACTCAGCCTTTTATTTACAATATCTTTTTATGAGGGTTAATGCCGACGATATGGCAGCAAATTACCGGGAGGCAATGGCCGGTGCAGTTGAACTGCTGAGGTATATCGATCAATCAGATAGAGATCAAGAGAAGGCTTCTATTTATTTAACCATTGGCGAAATTTTTCGGGTTAACGATCGCCCCAGAAAAGCGCTATCCTATTATGAAAAGGCAGAGGAGATTGGCCGAAAAACGAATGACTTAGAGTTACTCGGTAAGACCTTCAATAATCAGTCTATTATCCATATGGATCTTGGCGATACGGCTACTTCCATTGAGATGCTTCATGAGAGTATTTTTTACCACAAACAATCAGGAGGAAGGTCGAATGTTGCTGCTGCGCAATATAACTTAGGCTGGCGTTATCTGGAAACAAAAGAGTATGCTCAGGCAAAAAATCAATTTCGTAAAGTAATTGATATTGGTGAGCTTCACGGGCATCAAATGGCATTGTACTTCGGGTATTTTGGTATTGGTAGTTATTATTCCGCCATGGGGAGTTTGAAAGATGCCGAATACTATTTGTACAAAGCGTTAAAGATAGCCCGTCAAAATAATAATGTTTCAGGCATTGGCAGAATATACGAAGGTCTTTCCGATGTTTATAAGAAATTTAATCGATTCGAAAAGGCGCTGCATTATTACCAAAAAGAGTCGCAATTGCGCGATAGTATAAAAATGGAGGAACAGAAATCATTAATTGAAGGGTTAGAAGCAAAATATAATCTGGAATTAAAAGAAAAAGAAAATAAGGAGCTTAAACTTCAACAAGCAGAACACGATACGATTATTGCTCGTCAAAAATTATCTTTTTTTGTCACCGGGGCGGTTGTTGTGTTGCTGTTTTTTGTGTTGGCTTTTTTGTATGTAGCCATTCGCAATAAGGAAAAAAAGAATCGGTTTTTGGAGGCTCAGCGTAAACGAATGGATCATAAAAATACGCAGTTGCAAATGCTTAATGATGAGGTGGTTGAGCAGAAGTATCAGCTGGAGGAGATTAATCACATAAAAGATTCTATGTTTTCTATCATTTCTCACGACCTCAGAAGCCCGCTGAGTTCAGTTTTTATGCTCATGAAAATGTTTGAACAAGGGAATATCGATCAGGAGCGAGGCGTGGAGATGCTGAAGGAGCTGAGTTGTGAGGTAAGTCAGTCGTTGTTTTTGCTGAATAATCTGTTGACTTGGGCCAATATAAATCTGAAGGGAGTAGAGCCTGATATTCGTAATGTCCGGTTAGATGATGTTTTTCGAGAAACACTCGATTTTTTTCAGTCAGATATTAATCGAAAAAACATTACGTTCACATACAGTATAGACCCTGAATATTTTGTACGTGCCGATGAATTTATGCTGAAATCAATCGTTCAAAATCTTATTTCAAATGCGGTGAAGTTTAGTTATGAAAGCGCAACTGTTGCTGTTCGTGCCGTTGTGCTTTTAGAAAATGTAATTTTAACGATAGTTAACGAGGGGCCGGAATTGGATCAGGCCATGCTTGACGAAATTTTTGTGCCGGGTGTGCGATTGGGGAAAGGTACTAAAAATGAGCGTGGTGGTGGTCTCGGACTTACAATTGTTTCAATTTATACCAATGCCATCGGTGGAAGCATAGATTTTAAATCCAGTGGCGGTACCAATGTCATGGAATTAAAGCTTCCAATCGCATTACCCTAAATTTTTTGTTTCGTTTGGCGCTCATTGCGTTTCCCCGCCAAATTGACGAAATATACTCCGGCAAAAACCAATAGTGTCGATACAATTTTTAACCATGTTAGCGTGTCTTGCATCATA
>JAWOEM010000453.1:0-5074 GCA_046482785.1 Salinivirgaceae bacterium | reverse complement strand
CCGTCGTCCGCGAGGCAAGCGATTAGAGAAATCGATATTTGAAAGCGATCGAAGCCATTGTTCGCCCCACCATGTGTTTCCGTACTGAGTAGCCATTTTATATAAATTTGCTGGCGAAAGTAGGAAAATGATTGACTATTTACAAACAGACCTTTGGAAATATAATTATGTGCGGTTGAAAATAGAAATGGTTCGTATTCTTAACTTGTTGAGAAAATAAATTTCTTAACTTGCTAAATAATGAATTATTCGATATCTCAATAATAGACAGATGAAGCAACTCATAACACTTATCCTGCTATGTTCCCAATTGTTTGTTGGTGCTCAAAACAATATGCAGGTAAATCAATTAATAGATTCTACGAAAAAGTATTGGGCTATTGATGTTTCTAAAGCCATGGATTATGCCAACAAGGCAATGTCGGAATGCGATACAACCGATTGTATAACTTATGGAGAATGCCTCAAGAATATGGGAGTTGTAAATTACTTTTTGTATCATATCGATACTGCTGAAATTTATTATCGAAAGAGCCTCCGGGTTTTTGAGAGTTGCAATCACCAAAAAGGTGTTCAAGCTATTTTAAGTAATCTGGGGGTGCTCTACCTTGTTTCCGGGAATCATGGAGAAGCATTAAACTACTACGAGAAGGCTTACGACTTGGCGCTGCAGTTAGAAGATACATTGGCCACAGTTAGATCGTTAGTTAATTTATCTAATATTTATTACGACTTGAAAAATTATCCCAAGTCGCTCTCTATCCTTGAAAAGGGAAAAAACCTTGTTCGTCAATGTGATGACAAACGTATTGTAACAGCATACCATGCCAATATTTACTCTTCTTACAAGTATTTGAACGATTATCAAAATTGGAAAAAGCACATCATAATCACCGGAAAAATGATTCGCGAAATGAAAGACAGTTCAGGGATTGCCCGTTTAAATACGAATTTGGCCAGTGGCTTACTTCAGTTTAAAACAAAATGGGCAAAAGAAAACTCGTTGCCGGTGAACAATTTAAGTAGTTATTACCCGCTTATGGATTCAATTATTCGCTTGAATAATAGGGCATTGAATTTTTTCCGTTCAAATAAAATGGATTTTGAAGTCGTACACATTCATGAAAAGTTGGGTGCAGTATACCAATTTCTGCAAAATTATAATGTAAGCACTAAACATTTTGAAACGGCTTTAAAAATTGCCCAAACTCATGATATGAAATCGTACATCAACTCTTTGTACAGAAATCTATATGCCAATATGATGTTTGTCGGGAATATCGAAAAAATGAGCGAATACGAGGAAAAGATATCGATAACCGAAGCTGAAATTATTGATGAAGAAGTGAACAGTAAAATGGCTGCATTCGAAGTAAAATACCAAACGCTGGAGAAAGAACAAGAAATAGAACGGCAACGATTAACTATTGAGAAACAAAAGGCAGAACACGAAAGGCAAATTTACTTTCGTAACTTTTTACTGGTGAGCACTCTCTTGCTTATCGCTCTCGTAATATTTATTTACAAAAACTATTTAAACAAAAAGAAGCGAAACCAAATTACAGCAGAAAAAAATGCATTGCTCATTTCTGCCAATGAGGAAATTCGGACACAAAACGAAGAAATTCAGGCACAGCGTGATACCGTTATTGAACAAAAAGCCTTTATTGAGAAACAAAAACTACGCATCGACGACTCTATTTTATATGCAAAACGCATCCAAAATGCGGTACTCCCATCACATGAGCAAATAGCAGATTTACTTAAATCCAGCTTTATTATTTTCAAACCAAAAGATGTGGTTTCGGGCGATTTTTATTGGGTGGCAAAGAGTAACCAAAGTTTTTATGTGGCAGTCGCCGACTGTACCGGACATGGCGTTCCTGGTGGGTTTATGAGCATGTTAGGAATTACGTTTCTGAACGAAATTACCAGCAAATACCCCAATGCCGATACAGGAGAAGTTCTCGACCACTTGCGCAATAGAATTATTATGACGCTACGCCAAAAATCCGACAGCAAATCGCAGCGGGACAGCATTGAAATCAGTCTTATGAAAATTAATATGCAAACTTATGATTGTCAATGGTCAGGAGCTGGTATACCCCTACGTGTAATCAAAAAATCGGAAACAAATGTTGCCATGGATGAATATATTCCCGATAAAATGCCCGTAGGGATATATCACAAAATTGAAAAGTTCAAATCGAAGCAAATGGAATTAAAACCGGGCGATAGAATAATTATGTCGACCGATGGCTTTCCTGACCAATTTGGTGGTATTTCGGGCAAAAGGTACATGACTTCAAAATTCAAACAAAAGATAGTAGACACAGCTCGCTTGACTGTTCAAGAACAAAAAATAGAGTTGGAAAAAGAGCTTTCGGGTTGGATGCTCAATAACAATCGAGTTCCTGTAGAACAAATCGATGATATCACGGTTCTTTGTTTCGAAGTCTAAAAATGGTTACAGAATGCTGCTATGCGCACATTTTTTGCCTTGCTGAAAATGAAAATATCTTCTACTTACCCGTAATTATACATTTGACATGACACTAATTGTCGTTTTGGCTTTCGTTTGATTGGTGTAACCAAAATTTGTATTATGAAAAAAAAAATGTGTTTGTATTTGTTTGTTGGCAATTAGCCATTTGCTTGTTTTTTCTTCGCTTCGTGCACAGGATACCCTAATCATGACCGAATATCCCAAATTTGACCGTGCCGATAGCCTGCTGGGGTTTCCATTCCCGGAACGCACTTGTTACGATGTGCATTATTATAATCTCGATATTGTGCCCAATACCGATGATAAAACGCTGAAAGGTGCTGTGGATATTCATTTTACGGCCTTAGAGAAATTCCGAACCATGCAAATCGATTTGTATCCGGAGCTTAAAATTCATAGCATTACCTTTAATGGTGATTTACTGGAATATGAACGGGAGCACACCGCCGTTTTTGTCCATTTTCCTCGGAAAATAAAAAAGGGTAGTAATAATTACATATCTGTAGCCTATTCCGGCAAACCTATTGAAGCAGCTGATGCGCCATGGGACGGAGGAGTGGTGTGGCAAACCGATTCTACAGGCCATCCCTGGGTGGGCGTAACTGTACAGCAAGAGGGTGGGAGCTTATGGTGGCCCTGTAAAGATCTTATTAGCGATAAAGCTGATAGCGCCTTGATACAAATTACTACTGCGGGATATTTAAACGGGGTGGCAAACGGGACTTTGGTAGATGAGGTTCCTTTAAACGATTCTGTTAAGTATGTATGGAAAGTTACCTATCCAATTGTGAATTACAATATTACGTTTTACATTGGCCGGTTTGCTCATTTTTCCATCGATTATGGTGAAAAGTATGGAAGTGAGCTCGAAAAACTCGATTTTTACGTTTTGCATCAAGATTACCATTATGCACGACTCCATTTTTTACAAACTCCGGATGTAGTGCATTTTTGCGAAAAAATGTTCGGACCATATCCTTTTCCACGCGATGGCTATAAGCTTGTAGAGTCGCCTTATGAAGGAATGGAGCATCAAACAGCAATTGCCTACGGAAGTGCTTTTGAAGAATATTGGGACGGCTATGATTATATTATTTTACACGAAACGGCTCACGAATGGTGGGGGAATGCAGTTACGGCAACCGACTTTGCTGATATTTGGCTGCACGAAGGGTTTGCGACCTATGCCGAGTATTTGTTCTATTACGAAAATACATCTGTGAGTAGTGCCCTGAATTACATAGTGTACGATCAAGGAAATATAAATAATGTGAAACCGGTAATTGGACCCTCGGGTGTGCGTTTCTGGGATTGCAATGACAGCGATGTGTATAACAAAGCCGGCTCTTTTTTGCAGACCCTTCAGAACCAATTCGATAATAAAGAGGATTTTATGCAACTGATGCAGCGCTTTTTTGCGAATTACAAGTATGGAAATGTCACTACAACCGATTTTGAATCTCATTTTAAACCTCAGCTTTCGTACCTCACCCCATTAATCGATACGTACTTAAAAACCGCCGAAGCTCCCGAACTATTGGTAGATCAGATACGAACGCATATCGATTCGGTTACGCAATTTATGCGCTTTCGGAACGTAACCGATGGATTTAAGCTTAAAATTAATCACGATTTGTATGACGGTACCACCACAAGGTATTTAATATCTGATGATTACGATATGTATATGAAGTATGTTCCACTCGATGAGTATACCCTTTGGTATTTGGACTTTTACGGTTCGTATTATGATGTAGAAGTTCGGGATATAGCACCGTGGCAAGTTGAATCGATTAACAGAGGTATTAAGTTGCGTAAGATGGGGCCGAAAGAAACGGAAGGTGATTAGTGCCTTTTACAAAGTCAGATAATAATAATATCTTTGAAAATAAAAGAAATTATATATGCTTCTAATCCCTCAAGTAATTTTTTCCGATTCCCATCTTGCATTAATAAATAAACCCGTCGATTTGCCCATTCATAAAAATAGCCACATGGTGCATGATGCGCTCTATTTGACCAAGTGGGCGGGAGAGCATTTTGATCGGTCGGTGTATAATGTTCATCGGCTCGACGCTAAAACCTCGGGGGTTGTGGTGGTGGCTTTCGATCCGAAAACGGCCGGGCATCTCACACAGCAATTCGAACGCCGCGAGGTTTCAAAACACTATTTTGCCATTGTTCGACAGTCGCCCGGTGCTGCCGGTGTGCTCAATAAACCGGTTATGAACAAGAAAAAAGGAAAGCTCGTGCCTGCAATTACGGCATTTAAAACCATTAAAACCGTACAAACATCTATTCAATACAAAGAATTTGACGATATTTCATTAAGTTTGGTCGAGTTGCAGCCAAAAACCGGGCGTTGGCATCAATTACGGCAGCATATGGCTTTGGAGCGGAACGATATTGTTGGCGATAATCAGCATGGCGATCGTACCCTTAATCACATAATAGAAGACATGACAAATACAAAACGGTTGTATCTGCATGCCGGAAAAATTACGTTTACACATCCGCATACCAATGCTGAAATGGTTTTCGATGTGGAACTGCCAGAAGAGTTTGATA
>JAWOEM010000449.1:0-2833 GCA_046482785.1 Salinivirgaceae bacterium | reverse complement strand
GGTACATGGTCAGAAAGAGATTTGGTTTTAAAACTATTGAAATACGGAATACCTGCACAAATGATTTTTCACGACCTGTATCTCAAAAAGAACAACGGTGATTTCTCTCAAATCGACTTAGTCGCTATTACACACGTAGGCATAATTGTATTCGAGGTAAAAGATTACAGTGGATGGATTTATGGAAATGGAAATCAATCGCATTGGACTCAGGTTTTAGCTTATGGAAATGAGAAATATCGGTTCTATAATCCAATAATGCAAAACAATAACCATATAAAAGAATTGAGAAATAAAATCAATCATTTCAATAATGTTCCTTTTTACTCAATAATACTATTTTATGGTGATTGCGTCCTGAAAGATGTTAGTTTCATTCCCCATGGAACATTCCTTGTAAAGGCAAAAAGAGTATTGGAAGTTATTGAAATCATTACAAAAACGAATGATCCTATTCTATATCAGGATAAGCACGAAATAGTTAAAGTATTAAATGAAGCCGTCGAAAATGGAGATTATGTAGAAAATCAAATCAAACATATTGAAAACATTAAGGATATGTTGGGTACAAATAGAATATTTGAATAAATGAATCGAGCATGATATTTCTTAAGCATAAATACGACAAACCACCTGTCGCTGAAGCGTTACCCATAATAATTCTCCTAAAAGAACCATCAGCCCTTTTACGGAACCAACCTTGCCAGGTAAGCCTAAAAACAAGTACCAATTAACCTGACAAAATTTTCCTTCAAAGTCGACAAGAAAATTAAGTATGAGCGTAAAAAAACACTATTTTCGACAAAACATTTAACAAACTGACTGAATCAAACTATGAGCCTCTTTCAAAAATCCGTTGTCCAAAAGTATTTAAACGACCTCGATACCCATATAATCAACAATAAATATGCACAGTTTCAAAGCTTTTTCGCCGACCCCGAGCTGCAGGAGAACATCAGAAATTCCAAAGAGGAGCAGTTTCAGGAAGGATTTTTACGCGAGCTTTTTGTCAACATCTTTGGCTACACATTAAACCCCGCCTCCGATTACAACCTCACAACCGAACTAAAAAACATTGCCAACAGCAAAAAAGCCGACGGCGCCATTTTAAAAGGCAATGATGCTATTGGCGTTATTGAGCTTAAAGGAACCGACACAACCGATTTAGACAAAATTGAAACACAAGCTTTCGGGTACAAAAACCACCATCCAAAATGTGTTTACGTAATTACCTCAAACTTCGAAAAACTCCGTTTTTACATTCAAAATGCCGTCGACCATATCGATTTTGATCTGTTCAACCTCTCGCAAGAGGACTTTTCGCTCATGTGGCTTTGTTTGGCTAAAGACAATCTGCTTAACGGAATTCCCCAAAAAATAAAAGATTCCTCTCTCTTACAGGAAGAAAACATCACCAAAAAACTATATGCCGATTATTCAAAATTCCGCGAAGAAATTTACAACAACCTTGTAAAAAACAACCCCCATACCGACAAACTCCTGCTGTTTAAAAAAACCCAAAAATTACTCGACAGGTTCCTGTTTATCTTTTTTGCCGAAGACCGTTTATTACTGCCCCCAAATTCTATCAGCGAAATTGTTAAGCAGTGGAATACCTTAAACGACTTAGACGCTTACGTGCCCCTATACAACCGTTTCAAAAAGTATTTCGGGTACATGAACACAGGCTACAAAGGCAAAAAATACGATATATACGCCTATAACGGCGGACTCTTTGCTCCCGATGAAATATTAGACAACATCGCTATTGACGATGAAATAATACACAAACACACACTCAAGCTCAGCCAATACGATTTTCAAACCGATGTAGATGTAAACATCCTCGGCCATATTTTTGAACATTCGCTGGGCGAAATAGAGAACGTACAAGCCCAAATAAAGGGCGAAAAAATCGACACACAAAAAACTAAGCGCAAAAAAGACGGTATTTTTTACACACCCAAATACATCACCAAATACATTGTCGAAAACACCGTTGGTAAGCTCTGCCGCGAAAAACGCACCCAGCTCCATATAGTCGACGAAGAATACGCCAAAGGGCGCCGAAACCGCAAAAAAAGCACCATCAAAACCCTCGATGATAAACTCACAACATATCGCAACTGGTTGCTCTCCTTAACCATTCTCGACCCCGCATGCGGCTCGGGCGCTTTCTTAAACCAGGCACTGGACTTTTTAATTACCGAACACCGCAAAATTGACGATTTGCGCGCTCAGCTACTGGGCGGCAGCATCGTTTTCCCCGACATCACAACCGACATTCTCGAAAAAAACATTTACGGAGTCGATTTAAACGAAGAATCCGTCGAAATTGCAAAACTCTCCCTCTGGTTGCGCACCGCCCAAAAAGGACGAAAACTCAACAAACTCAACAACAACATTAAATGCGGAAATTCCCTCATCGACGACCCACAAGTAGCAGGCGATAAAGCTTTTAACTGGCAAAATGAGTTCCCCGAAATTTTTGCCAATGGTGGTTTCGATGTGGTGATTGGAAATCCTCCGTATGTTAGAAAACAAGGATTAATAGAATTTTATCCTGAAATGTGCGAATATTATGAAGAGAAATACACTTCAGCTACCGCCAATTATGATATATATGCGTTGTTTATGGAGCGTAGTTATGATTTAATAAATAGTAATGGGAATGTTTCTTTTATTTTGCCTCATAAATTTTTAATAGCTGACTTTGGAAAGGGAATTAGAAGTTTTTTCTTAAAAAACTATGCTGTTTGTGAAATAATTCACTTCGGAGCAGAATTAGTTTTTCAAGATGCTACAACCTATACCTGTATTATCAATTTATCAA
>JAWOEM010000436.1:0-6401 GCA_046482785.1 Salinivirgaceae bacterium | reverse complement strand
GATTTAATTGTGAAGTTGCTGCTGGAATCAGATGAAATAAATATAATTATCGGCACAAAAATAAATGTAGCCCATCAGGATCCCACTTTGCCCATTGAGCTCGAAATAAGGCGTACCGTTGTCAAACGGGTTGCACGGGTGTTAGAGGAAAAGTTTTTAAAAGAAGTTGCTTTAAAGTATATTTAAACCTTAAACAATATTGCTATGGAAAACCAAATCAGATTACTCGGAATTCTTGTGAAAGAGCGGCAGCACGCTGCAACAAAAGTTCAAGAACTGCTAACCAAGTACGGATGCTCCATTAAAACCCGCTTGGGAATGCATGAGGCCACCGACGATAAGTGTGCACCACACGGACTTATTATTCTGGAATTGACCGGCAAGGCCGAAGAAATGCTTAAGATGGAGCAAGAACTTAACAGCATTAATAGTGTAGAGGCCAAAAATATTACATTCGATTTGTAAGTTTTCACCAATACGGCACGCAATGTGCCGTATTTTGCCATTATCCAACGTTTATGTGTAACACAAAACTTAACCTTCCTGCTTTCGAAATGAGGCACCAATTACGCGACGGCCGTGAAGAAATTTTCGATTTTGTAAGACAAATATGGGTTCTTAACACGCCGGAAGAGTACGTACGCCAGCATTTGTTGCACTATCTGATTGAGCAATTGGAAGTACCACGAGGGTTGCTCGCTGTAGAAATGCCCATTAAAGTGAATGGAATGGACAGGCGGTGCGATATTGTGATTTACACCAATAGCGGTAAGCCAAAAATGATTGTCGAATGCAAAGCCCCAACGGTAAAAATTACCCAAAAGGCGGTAGATCAGGCGGGGAGTTATAATCTCACGCTAAAAACTCCGTTTTTACTTATTTCCAACGGCCTACAGCATTATAGCTTTTCTATCGATTATCGGAAGCAAGAAACCCAAATGCTCAACTTTATTCCCGATTATACCTATTTGCTAACACATTGAAGCGTGTATTCGTCCATCCATCCGTTCATGGTGCGCAGCCACTCTTTTTTTATACCACAAATAGAGAAACCGGCTTTCTCAAAAAGCTCCAGACTACCCGTATTTTCAGCTCCAATGCCACAGTATAGTTGCTTCATGTGTAAGTAATCAAACGCATATTTTTTTAGAATGGTTAAGGCTTGTGTAGCGTAGCCTTTGCCACGGTCATTTGCACTGTTAATTAAGATTCCTACACCCGCCCGCTGATGGAACGGATCGTACTCGAATAAATCGATAGCTCCTACAGGGCGGTTTCCTTCGTTGAGCACAATCATCAGCCGAAGCTGCTTCACTTCAAAAATGTCTTTGCTTGCATTGAGCGCGTATTGCTGTATGGTGTGATGCGAGAATGGCGTTAATGTATTTGACACTTGCCAGTTTTTTGTGTTGTTTTCCCATTCAAAAATAACGTTTGCATCTTCGGGTTCAACGGCTCTCAAGTGCATTATGTCGGTTGAAAGTAGGGTGTTTTCCATTTTAGTTTTTGGTTTATTTTTCAAAAAATGAGTAATCCATTATAAATGCATTGTGCTGACCTCTGTTTTTTAGCTCTTGCTTTTTCTGGATGGCGGTATTATAGTCGAACCGGCCCCAAATGTAGCGGTAAAAACCATCTTTCCCTTTTATACGCTCGACTCCCTCGATGTTTTCGAAATAGGACGTTTCTACCGGAATTTTAAGTGCCAACAGCTGAATGGTGTATTCTCCATCTTTTTGTTTTGTTTGTTCCAGCTTTTTTTGTGCGGCTACTTTTCCGTTATGTTTCATGCGTTCCAGTTCCCTGAAATTTATTATTCGCGCATCGGGGAAACCCATATCTACAGCTTTGTTGAGCAGTTTTGCTGCCTCTGCACGCGATGCGTATTTTCCAATTGTGTATAAATAACCCCGTGTAGATGGGAAAATCCAAATATTGGATATGCCTTGTCGCTCTACGGCGGTAAAATCGCCCGGTGAAAGCGGTGTTTTCGAATTTGTAAGTTGAATGGTGTATTGGATAACCACCCCTTTGCTGTCGCCAAACTTCAGCGTTTCCGGTACCCGAAACTCCTGGTAAGTGATTTTTGTGTTGCCGGTTTTTATTACATTAATTTCTACACGGCGATTGTACTTTTTTGCCTCCGGGTTGGTGTTTTCAGCACTTACGAGCGGTTTTGCATTGGGTTTGGGTTTGCTAATGAACCGACTTTCGTCGAGGCCTTTATTTACCAGATAATCCACAACTGCTTCCACTCGTTTTGATGCAATTTCTGTTGTTTCTTCCTTTCCGGATGGGTCGGTAAAACCCGTCACCTCTACGTACAAGTGTGGGTTTTGCTGCATTACCGAGTATAGTTTTTCTAGTGTTACCTTTGCATCTCGTGTTAGTGAAGTGCTGTTGTAGTTAAATAAAACGCCCCGCATAAGTTCGTATTCCCCGCTGGCAACCGCTTTGGGAGAAAGCTCTACGTCGAGCGTTACTTTGGGTAGACCAAAGTCTTCCGGTATGGAAACCGATCGTTTAACGGTTTCGTAATTGGGAGCGCTGAAGGTTACTTCGTAATTTCCGGGAGGTACCGTAATGCTGTATTGTCCATTTTCCGATGGAGACGTTCTCCCTTGCGATTGGTTTGTTTCGGTGTTGGTTACATCTACATTAAAGTATTCCGTAATTTCATTGTTGTCTTCCAGTAAAATAATTCCCCGAATGTCGAACTTGTCGTGTCGGGTGGCCGGCTCTGTGGGGGTAGAATCTGTTTGTTGCGCTGTTTCTTGTTCTGTTTGTTCTTCGGTACTTTCTGTTTGTGTGCTTTCTGTGGTTTCCGGTTCCGTAATTTCTGTTTCTGCCGTTTCGGTTTGCGGGGTTTCTGTTTCTACCGTGTCGGTTTCTTCCGGCTCAGTAATTTCTGTGCTTTCTGTTTGTGTAGGTTCGGTCACAAATGCCAAATTGGGCACTTCTACCTCGGGTACTTCTTCGTCTTCATCAAATTTAATTTGATATTGATAAATGTCAGCTCCGCCAAAACTGTCTTCGGTATCTCTTCTTGCGAACATGGCATATTTTCCGTTTTCGTAAGGCATAAAAAAAATATCGTCGTCCGTTGAGTTTATTGGATATCCCATATTTATGGGGGTTGTCCATTCGCCCAGCGAGTTTTTTGTGGAGTAAAATATATCGTAACCTCCCATGCTGGTGTGGGCTTCGGAACAGAAATAGAGTGTTTTTCCATCTTCAGAAATTACAGGGCAATCTTCATCGTATGGTGTATTAATGGCGCGGCCCAAGTTTACGGCGTCTTTCCATTTCCCTTTCCTGTCTTTTTCGATATAATAAATATCGCGGCCACCCTTGCCACCCGAACGGGTTGAGGTAAAGTAAAAGCCTTGCCCATCGGCTGTAGGGCTAATGTGCGATTCCCAATCGCGCGAATTAATTTCTTTGTCGAGTTCTTCTACGCTGGTAAACCGATATCCTTTTTTCTCTGCTTTGTATAATGTACCGTCTCCGTAGTCATCTCTAAAAAAGTACATCTCTGTTCCATCAGAAGAAATTCCCACGGTAGCTAAATATCCGTCGGAGTTAATTTTCGATGTAATATCGAGTGGCTCTTGCCATTCGCCGTTTTCTTTGGTGGTGTAGTTAATAATTTCGTAAAATGTTTCGCGTTCGTTTACCCGGTCAAATATTCGTTGAAGCGTGGTGTAAATCATTGTTTGCCCGTCGGGGGTTACTACCGGGTTAAAGTTATCGTCTCCGTTATTAATTACTGCCCCCAAATTGTTTCGTATTATGGGGCGGGGGTTTTGAATCATTTCTTTGGCGTTTTCGCATGTTTTTATCTGTAGTTTAACATACTCGTTGTAAAATACATCGCCGGATTCCAGCATATTTCTGTATTTTTCATATGCACTAATGGCCTTATTAAGCTGCATGTCTATGCGGTAGGCCTTTCCAAGGTAGAACATTGCTTCCGGCGGTGCTTGCAATTCTTTGTGGGAGCCTTCGTTGTAGTTATCAGAAATGTCATTTGTTGCTCGCTCCAAGTAGGGAATAGCGCGCGATTTATCGCCGTGTAGGTTCAGGTAGCAAAGCCCAATGTTAAACTGCACATTCGCATTACTCATCCCTAGCTTTTCAATTTCTTCGAAATATTTTAGTGCCTGAGTGTAACTCCCGTATTGCATGTCGCCATAACCTGCCAGAAAGAGCTTTCTAAACTCCCTGTTGGGCTTTTGCCCAACGGCTGCACCAAGGGAAAGAAGGATAATTACAATAGTGAAAAATATTTTTCTGTGTGGTATCATTTATTGTTGTTTTGTTCCTGTTGATCTTTGATTAATAAACTTGATGTTTGGATATGTTTATGTTTAATTCTCGTAACTACTAAAATGCTCTGATGTTCTTCTTCTGTTTGTTCCATTTTGATCTGAATACACTATCTGTTTTTTGCACAAACAGTGTGTTTTGAACAAATATACAATAAATATTGGTTTTTACGGAACATTCAGTTTTTTCCTACGATGGTTGTAGCGAAACAACTATCAACACTACTTGTAGTGTTGAAGAGAAAATTATCTGTTTTTTTGGTGTGTCCGGTAATAGAACTTCACGAACAAGGCTTCGCCTTCGCATAACCATCGGTCGTCAAAGGTTTGCCGACGGCACGGCGCAGTTATTGACGTTTCAGTACGGGCTCGAAAAAATAGTAATGACAGGAGGCGGAGGGAAGGTGTTGTGTTTTTATGCCGTGTTGGTACTTGATATAAAAAGAAAAACCTGCGATTGACGCAGGTTTTTCGGTAATGATTATTCGTATGCTGCTTTTTTCTTTTGATCGTATATTTCTTGAAACGGTTCCATTTTTCCTGCTTGTTCATATTTCTCTTGCAGGTCTACACTTTTCTGCTGCAAAATGCGACCGAGCGAATCTTGCTTTCTCATAAGTGTGGAGTCTTTTGTTTCGTGGAATTCAACAGCCAAAGAAACAATTTCTTTTTCCATTTTCACAAGGGTTGAAGCATCTTGCTTCATTTCCTTTTCCGAAATTTCTGTTTGGCAGCCAAGTAAAAAGGCAGTGAATAGTACTATGCTAAAAATTAGGCGCATGGTTACTCCTTTTTCTTTGTTTTAATTTTGTTTAAGCTCTTAGTAACTCCGAATAACTCAATAGACTTTTTATTGTATGCCAAAGCTGCTTCTTCGGGTGTTTCGAAAGAACCAAGGTTAATTGCTTTGCGGTTCACATAAATAATAGCCTGATATTTGTTCGAGTTTTTTACTACGCCTCTGTAGCCAAACTGGTTGTCTGTTTTACTTGTGTTGCGAACTACGTTTGAGAGTGTAGACCACTCCAAATTTTTAATTCGGCAATCCAGTGTGTTACCATTAATGAAACGTACCCAGTAGCGGTTCTCTTCATCGGGTTTTTTAATGAATTTTTCAGCTACAACTTTTTGTAAGTAAAGGGTTTCGTTTTTGTACGAACCGTCTGATTGTTTCCAGTTTTTCTGGAAAAATGCATAGCCACGGCTATGGCGACGAAGGTTCTCTAAAAATTTAACCTTTGAAAGGTAAGGATGATTTACGATGTATTCATACACAACATCGTCAACTAATGCCTGATCCTCGGCGTTTTTTAGTGGAAGTTTACAAATCATAATTTCTGGTTTTTTAGTTGTTTATTAAATGTTGCTCAAATATAACACGCTAATAGTTAAATAACAAATTTTTGTTATATTTTTTTTGCATTCGTTTAAACTTTGTTCATTTATGAAACAAAATCTCACATGCATTTTACTTTGTGAAGCAAGAATACACAAGGATTTTGAGTGTTTCTTGAACAAAAAGTTTTTGGTCGCTAAAGATAAAATGCAAATTCGATCGATCTGTTTTGTTTCACTTTTTATATTCGTTATGTTGAGGCTGCCATAAACTGAGGTGTGTACAGTGAGTAAATTTTATTTTATGGGATTTGAAACTCACAACCGATGAGATCGTGATTTATTGGGGCGATGGGGGTTGAGTGAGAGTAACTATTGGCCGCCAATGGCTTTCCAAAGGCGCAGCGCAGGATCTTTAGTTTACAGCCCTAATATAGCCTGTCCATAAAGTCGGGGGTGTTCAGTGAATAAACTCGATTTTCAAGGCTTGCGAAACTCAGAACCGTTGAGTTTACTGATGTAAGTGATGCGGGTCGAGTAAGTGTAACGCAGAAAATCGTGTTTATTAACGAACAATTAAAATAGTAGTGGTTAGATGTAAGATGGAGTTTATTGATGAAAATTAACGGGGTTCATTTGTAGTGAGAGTTTTTGCTGTTTCTATTTTTGCGAAAAACCTGTGTTAGCAAGTCTTGTAATATCAATAATATGCAGTTTAGCATGTAAACTGCCTATTAT
>JAWOEM010000395.1:0-2909 GCA_046482785.1 Salinivirgaceae bacterium | reverse complement strand
GCAGAGGTTGCTCAGCAACGCTACCGAGTACGTGCTGCCAGCGCACAGCTGCCAAGCGGGTAGCACTACTTCCGCTTGCACTCATTTTTCTCACAGTTGTATGAGTATCCCCCAAAAATAAGGCTCTTGGGTATCTTTAATATGAAGGTTCGAGCAAAAACTACACTCTTTATTACTGTTTTGAATTGCTTCAAAGCATTTTTCTCCGGTAATGTCGCGACCAACTATTGATTTTAGTTTGTTGTTCGCAAACAGAACTTCATGTGTATCGATGTCAGCCACATATATAATTTCAGGGATGCTATCCAGTACAGATAAAAACTGTTTTCGCTCTTTGTTAATGGCTTTATTTACGTCAGTTAATTCATCATTAATAGCGTTTAACTCTTCAACAGTAGCATTGAGCTCTTCATTCGAACCGCTTAGTTGTGTGTTTAACTTATTAATTTGGTTTACCTTACCTTGAAGCTCTGCTGTTTTTGTTTTTACCAAATCTTCCAAATATTTGCTCTTACTAAGTGCAAGGAGTTTATTCCGGCGAATAATGATATACAAACCCAGAGTGAGGCTTATAATAAGCAGAATGGTTATTAATAGTTGCTTTTTGGTAAAATCAGTTAACTCACTAAAAAGTACTTTTGTGGGAATGGAAAAACAGAAGTGGTCATCGGTTTGCTTAGATTTAATATAGAGATTAGCATATTCTGTCGTGTAAGTCATCGAATCTAATATTCCATTTAATTCAATATCTGATACAACACTAAATTGAATGGACGAATCGGCAATTTCTGTTAAAATTCCGCTATTGTCGAAACAGAGTATGTCGTAACCTACAATCCGGGTTCCATCTGTAATGGGAGATATAACATGTGTTTTTGTCGCATTCTGTTTTTTGTCTATTTTGGCTAATAACTCGTTTTTTGCCGTGTCTTTCAATATTTCATTTAACCCTTTACAAGATTCGGTTGTGGTATTAACCAACAATAGGGAGTCGACATAACGTTGCGCATAAAGCACATTTTCCAATGCGCTCACACCATCGATGTATTTTTGTTTCGTATAACTTTCCAATTCTTCGAACGAAATTTTGCCGTTTTTGTATTCTACTATTTTTTTTCGAATCATGGAACGGCTACTAATGCTTTTTGCACCCTGAATTTGTTGGGCCAGTGTATTGTCAAACAGAACCGCTTTCATCATCATATCGCTCCTAAACTGGTCTTCGATTTTCGACTCAATAATTTTTTGCGGATTTCGAAATACATATATGTAATAGAAAGACCCCAAAAGGATTATAATACAAGTTAATATTATGATGTACACCGTCTTTTTCATAAACAACGAATTATTAAAATGCAATATATTTTATCACTGGTTTTTTCTTTTAGCGGCTACCATCACAAGCATATTGACAGGCTATTAGTGCAGTAGTTTGCAGCTTAACATAAGTTTCAAAGATTGTCGTGTTCCAACAATTAAAATACATAATATAACGTATCTAAAAATACGAATTTTCTTAAACTCAATGTACTTGTTTACGGCAAAAATTCATTTGGGTTATTATTGGCGTTGCCTTTTTCCTGCATTTTAAGCTAAGGTGATTGAATGAAGAAACGACTTGAATGGCGTACTGTCTTGGGGTAATTATTACGAGACCATGAGTGAAACATTAAGCATTTCATCCATTTTGAGAGGTTTGTAACGCTAATATTTCAGTCGTAAACCATTGATCAGAGGTATTAGCGCTTCTATATCGACGAAATTTTTATCGCAGGGTGAGGTGAATTACCGCAGCAAAAGCTTGAGACAGATAACTTCTCCGCCACCCCACACCTCCTGACCTCCTAAATGAGGAACCGCCAGCCCGCATTTCGTGCCGTATTCAGCCCAATCGGAGCGGCGTTGCGAAAGCAACGTTGTTCAATTTACCAAGGCGCTCGGGGGCACTATCAGAACCTGATACTTTCTTTGAGTATATGTCAAATATATTGGGAATGTGATTTAGCTCTATGTTTTCCATTTTCTCTGATGCTTTTTCGTCCATCGGTCGCCATAGTCCTGCCGACGGCGAAGCATCATTATTACCATTACGAATAATGATAGAATTTAACAAAACAAGGTAATTTTGAAATAGATTTTAGGTTTATGTTAAAGGGACTGTCTCAAAAGGGCAGTCCCTTTTTGTTTGCAAGTTTCCTCTTATTCGGAGACTAAACCTTATTCAGAAAACCGCACCATAAATATCGCGACCCCATAATCGAGTAAAAATACGCACAAAAACTTCGTAGGTACTGGACTTACAACTGCTTTAAACAAGAGTCTTGTTAGTGACATTGGCCTACCCATTGTTTAACCCAATTTGAAAATGCCATTATGTAACATCTTCACAAACAGTACATCGCCATTTTATTTTTTACAATTGGAGGACTCGTTTATTAAAGAAGTAAAGACCGTTGAGCATTCATTTCATCAAAATTTCAGGCACAAAAAAAGCGAAAAATCATTGATTTTCCGCTTTTTAGGGTGGATGATGGGACTTGAACCCACGACCCCTGGAACCACAATCCAGTGCTCTAACCAACTGAGCTACAACCACCGTGTTGTTTAGGTTTGCAAAGATAACTCTTCTTTTAAAATTACAAAAGAATTGTGCGAAATAATTACAAAAAAAATCGTTAGGCTTTCGTCTTTTCAGCCGAATTGCGCCATATTTCAATAAATTCATTCAAAATCATGGCCGTGGCACCCCAAACCTTATAGCCGTTTACCTTGTAGCATGGGGCTTCTATTCGATAATTTAAACCTTCGAAAGTATCGGTTCCTACAGCACTTTCCTCAAGCAAATTGCCTAAAGGCAATGAAAGTACTTGCTGTACCTCTTTATCCTGCTTAACAAAAAAGGGTTTGTG
>JAWOEM010000390.1:0-15941 GCA_046482785.1 Salinivirgaceae bacterium | reverse complement strand
GGTTAGTGTATCGCTCGAAATGCGCTGTCTATATAATTTGTCTGCGTTTTCGTCAGTTGGGGTGATGTGCTCTGTATAACAAATATTCCCGGTTTTATCGTATCGGGTAATTTTTATCATGCGTCCGGCCGTGTCAAAGTCTGTGGTTTGTATTGGGCGGCCAATATTGCTGGAATCGTGAAATGCCAAATCCTGAGCGTATTGTATCATTTTACTAACTTCCTGTGCTTTGTATTGGTTTTCTTCCGGGGAGTTTGTTTTGGTGTTAGCAGTTTCAGAAGGCGTGTTGCATGCTGTAAGTGCCGCTAATATGGCGATGAGCGTAGTAATGACGTTCCACTTCATAGTGTTTTTTCGGCTAATTTAGGTGAAAATTTGTTGTTAAACAAATTTAAGCGTTATTACAATGAGTTGATAGTTAATTATTTGTAAATTATTGACTTAGTAGCCGAAGTAAGTAGGTTGTAGAATCGATATTGAGGAGTTGAACATCGTGATAATAGAAGTGGATAATATCTTCGAAGTTTTTCCCCATGCGAGCCATTTTCATTGCGCCTTCTTGCGATAACCCGACACCATGGCCGTAACCCCTACCTTTAACAAGCAGCTGGTTTCCCTGTGGTTCTATGGAAAAGAATGTCGACCGTAGCTTGAAGTGGTTTCTTACCTGCTTTAGCGGTACCATTTGGTTGGCAATTACCATGTTTCTGGCTCTGCTGGGTTGCTGAAAAGCAAATAGCTCCTTGGTATTATAATTTGGAGGAAGTTTTATCCCCATTTCTTCGATAAATGCAATCCAATCATCTAGCTCAATGGTTGCAGTCCAATGCGAATTGTGTTGATTATCCCAATAGGGATCTTGTTTTCCTCGTAAATAGGGCATTGCAGCACTCCACACATCTTCAGAACTAATGGTATAGCCTCCGCTATTGGAGTGGAATGCAGCTGTAATTAGTTGGTTGTTTTTGTCTGTAATAACGAGGCCGCGAGTAGCATCAACAGCTTGTTTTATTCTCGAATTCTGTGTTTGTATTCCTTTGTAAACCTGACAATGCACATCGTCGCACACATTAAAGTTTTCATTCAAATGCCTATCTATGTGGTTGAGGGCATAGGTGCGACTAATGGTTGCCTGCGACTTGTAAAATTCGTGAGTTGCACGTACACCGCTTTCTGCCTCCACCACCGATGCTACATATTTTTCAAATTCAACTGCGTTCACAATTGTGAGTTTATCGTCGGGGTGGATAAGAATTTGCAGGCTCCCTTCGTAACGCCTTTTAGGTAAAGCCGGAAAGGCGGGTTCGAGGCTAAATAGAGCTTGGTCTTTTTTGGGCGTAATGGCTATGCTTTCGCTTAGTCCTAAATGCTTTTCGAGCCCCCAAACACTAATTTTATCGCCAACCAGCGTTATGTAAATTACATCGTTACTTTTAATTTTTTCTTTGTACCCATCTTCGTTTTCGAGAAAAAACGACCCTTTTAATGGTTTAAATACAAGAGTTTTCACATTAAACTTGTGGAACAGTCCTACATTAATACTCTGGCCATTTGCAATGTATATACTGAATATGAGGGCAATTATAAGGATTGTCCTAATCATTTTTTGTCGGCTTTTAAGTGGTTTACCATCGATTCTGCGGCTCTTGCCGATGCTCCCGTATTTCCCATTTTCGTGTAAAGAGCATTATAGTCTTTTAATTGTTGTTCTCGTTTGCTGCCTGCGGGCAATATAGCTGTAAGTTCCTTCTTTAATTTTGTTAATGTAAAGTCTTTCTGCAAAAGCTCTTTAACTATTTCGCGCTGCATAATTAAATTTGGCAATGTTGCCCATTTTATTCTGAGCACCAATTGAGCTAAAAAGTGTGCAAAATACCCACCACCTATTTTATAAACAGCCACCTGAGGCGTTCCAATTAATGCTGCTTCCAGTACCGCTGTTCCCGATGCCACAATGGCTCCGTCGGCATGTTTCAATAATTGATAGGTATCGTTTCGTACAATTGTGGTTTCATCATTTTCAATAAAATGTGTGTAGAACTCGTCGGAAATTCCGGGTGCCGAAGAAATTAGGAATTGGTAGTTTGGAAATGCCGATTTTGCTTTTAGCATCATGGGCAGTAAGTTGCTAATTTCTTGTCTACGACTGCCGGGGAGTAGTGCAATTATGGGTTTTTGCAATGCATTGTGGCGCTTAACAAAATCATCGAAAAGTTCATTTCGTTTTAGTTGTGTGTCAATGGCGTCGAGAAGCGGGTTTCCCACATATTCAATTTCGTAGTTGTAGTCTTTGTAAAAATCAACCTCGAATGGTAGTATGGAGTACAGCCGATCTACATATTTTTTTATGGCTTTTATACGATAGGTTTTCCATGCCCAAATTTTTGGCGCAATATAGTAGTAGGTGCGAAACCCTGCCTTTTTTGCAAATTTTGCAATGCGTAGGTTGAATCCGGGATAATCGATAAAAATAACGACATCGGGATTAAAGTCTGCAATGTCGGCTTTGCAATATGATAAGTTTTTACGAATCTTCCCCAGGCTCTTAATTACACTCATGTACCCCATTACGGCAGTTTCTTTATAGTGACGAACCAGCATTGCACCATTCTGCTCCATTAAGTCTCCGCCCCATGCTCGTATAACGGCTTCGCTATCGGCATTTTGTATGCCTCTTATTAGGTTTGCTCCGTGTAAGTCGCCCGATGCTTCGCCTGCTATAATGTAGTACTTCATTTATTTATTATTGATTTTTTGTTAGTTTAACCGTAAAATGGCTACGAGTATGGTAATAAGCATAACGGTGGTTAAAACTCCACGAGCGGAACGATACCGGCGTGTCCAGATAAACAGAAAAAATAATATCAGGTTGGGTAGGGCGCTCAGGCTAATTACCGATGAAAACATCCCGGTGAAGGTGATGTAGTTAAAATATGTGGACATGGTTTGAAACCGCTCTTCATTTACATAGTAAAATGCAAAGAAGGCAATGGCGGTAAGAATGAATGAGAGAGCCAACCCTAGCCATATATTATCAAATCGTTTAGGCATCGTTATCGTGATTAAGTTTGGTTATGTGTTCTAGCGCGTGGTAGGCCGTAAAGTCTGCTTTAATGGGAACCACAGCAACATAGTTATTCATCAGCGCCCATTCGTCGGTATCTTTTGCTTCGGGTTCGAAATTATTAAATGAACCGGTGAGCCAATAATAATCGTGGTTGTGTGGATCGGTACGTTTCTCGAATTTCTCTTTCCATGTACCGTGGGTTTGTCGACACACCCGCACACCTTTAATTTCGCTTTCCGGGAGTTTTGGAACATTTACGTTCAGAGTGGTGTAGTCGGGTAGTCCATTTTCGAGTACAAACTTGAAAATATTTTCCACATATTTTTTGGCTACAGAGAAATCGGCATTGGCGTCGTGGTCGAGCAACGAAAAACCAATAGATGTTATGCCGTTAAGGCAAGCTTCGATGGCAGCTCCCATGGTTCCGGAGTAAATTACGGAAATTGAAGCATTTGATCCGTGGTTTATTCCACTAACCATAATGTCGGGGCGCCTGGGTACCACTTGGTTTAAACCAAGTTTAACGCAATCGACCGGGGTGCCATTGCACTTGTAAATTTCTACACCCGGTTCGTCTTTAATTTTCTTTAAGCGTAATGGATCTTTTATGGTTATGGCGTGCGACATGCCTGAGCGTGCGCTTTCGGTTGTTACCGCAATTACATCGCCGTATTTCGAAACAATATCAATAAGTACTGCCAAGCCCTTGGCATAGTAACCATCGTCGTTCGATACAAATATGAGTGGTCGGTTTTTATTTTCCAATGTTCTGTCGGTTTTTTTGTTCAAATGGCAAATATAAAGAAAGTTTCGGGTTTGTAGCAGGCTTTAAAAGGGTTCTTTCTATTAAAATTACCGCTGGTAGCATGTAGTCGCGGACAGAGTTTTTCATGTTTTGTTTGTGTATTGAATATGATTTATTCGTTACACTTTAATTGTTGAGCGACAATCACTCAGTTTTGTTGTTGCTCAAGCCCGTATCATTTCCACGAGTGCCTTTTCGCCCATGGATCTTGTTGTGCAATAAAAAAGGTTCCGGTGCTGCGGAACCTTTTCATTTTTCTATAGACATGTAATTTCTCTGGAATTATTTTTACTTGCCAACAGCCGCAACGCATTGCGTCTCTAGCGACTGCTCATGTTAATTGAACTCCTGAATCAACTCAATTCCCTAACCCTAATTCCACGCCGGATTTTCCGGCACGTTGAGCCAAGGTTTAAATGATTCGCCAAATTCTTCTACAGCCGTGTACCATAGACGCGGGTCGTTATCAAGTATATTACTCAGCGGTAAATCCGATATTTTCCAGTAATTCTTTTTAATTTCGGTTTCCAGTTGTCCCACTTCCCATCCGGCATATCCGATAAAAAATTTAATGTGGCGCTCATCTACCAAATTCAGCGAGGCTAACTGGGTTAATTTCTTAAAGTCGCCACTCCAGAACAGCCCCGGTTTTATGGCTTTTGTTCCATCAATTTGTGCGCCCAATGTGTGTATAAAATGCACCGAATTAGTATCTACAGGGCCGCCAATCGACACATTGGCCGAAATGTCGGGGAACTCCTTTATTAAATCTTGTAATGATGCTTTCACCGGTTTATTGAGAATAAACCCAACGGTTCCATCTTTGTTGTGCTCTGTTATCAGCACCACAGACTTGCCGAAGTATGCGTCTCGCGTGAAAGGTTCCGAAACCAATACAGCACCTGGCTTTATACGTTTCGGATCTTCTGTGAACTTGTATGGATCGATATTTGAAATCATAGCTGTCGTTTTTATTATCAGTTTAACAAATGCTATTCCAGTTCTGTTCAAAATACCTGTTGCTTTTTTGTTAAAAAATTATTAATCAGTTGAATAAGCTCTATTTGTTTTGCTTATCAACATCCTGATACATGCTAAGCCAAATAAGCCATAATGTCAGTACGGTTCCATAAATCATCCAAATAGATCCTTGTGTATGGATTAATTCAAATGATTGTGGCGAATGGTAGTTTACAATGGCTATGATGGCGGCGCGCAGTACATTGCTAATTTGAATAACGATAGCACCCATGGGAATGTACCACAATTTGTGCAAGGCGGGGCCTCGAATTATTATCATAAAAACAATAAACCAAATGACTTGCCGATATCCTAGGCAGCTAAAATCGAAATACACGCCATTGGTTGGGTTAAACATGATTGAGCTGTTGGTGAGCGATACTGTATAGCCCGCCAAATCAATTAGTTGAGCCGTCAGGTAGGCGAGTAAATGACTAAAAGCTGTGGTAAAACTGCTTTCGGCAAATGGTTCTGAAAACTGGGGGAAATCCATGAGGAGGCTGGTTACAATTAGCCCCAAACCAAAAGCCATAGCCATATTGATGTTACGACCCGAGAAGAATAGTCGTTTCATAAAATCGGTATGTTTGGAGTAGTTTGCCATTTTTTTTAAACCAATGATTTGGGCTATATTTGCACTCTTTAGTAAGTTTTTGAGAAAAATTTGCAATAAAATAATCTTTAAAATTTATCGTTTTGTTTGGTAAAATACAAAAATATCTGTCACTCGTTAAGTTTGCCCACACTATTTTTGCACTTCCGTTTGCGCTTGTTGGTTTTTTTATGGCAACTACTGTCTATGGCTACGGTTTCCAGTGGATCGATTTGTTGAAAGTTTTATTAGCCATGGTTTTTGCCCGTAATGCAGCTATGGGCTTTAATCGGTTGATTGATAGGGAAATTGATGCCAATAACCACCGCACGGCCAACCGTGAAATTCCGGCCGGTAATGTTTCTGTAACGGCAGCACGCTTGTTTGTGGGGGTCAATGTTGTTGCATTTATCGCAATCACATGGTTTATCAATTCGTTGTGCTTTTACTTGTCGTTTGTAGCCATGGCAGTTGTTTTGGGCTATAGTTTAACCAAACGTTTTACCTGGCTTTGCCATTTTATTTTGGGTGTTGGGTTAGCTTTGGCTCCAATTGGTGCATTTTTGGCGGTTTCCGGCGAATTTCGATTGCCGCCGGTGTTGCTTTCATTGGCAGTTTTGTTGTGGGTAGCCGGCTTCGATATTATTTATGCTTTACAGGATGAGGATTTTGATAAGGAGCATCATTTATTTTCGTTGCCCGCATATTTGGGAACAAAACGAGCCATGCTCGCAGCCCGTATTTCGCATCTCTTTTCGTTTGCGTTAATTCTGATTGTTGGCTTCACGCTGGAGCTGAACGCTCTCTATTTTATAGGAAATGCGGTGTTTGGTGGTATGCTATTTTACCAACATACCATCGTTAAACCGCATGATTTGTCGCGTATTAATGTTGCCTTTTTTACCACAAATGGCATTGCAAGTATTGTTTTTGCCCTATTTTTTATTGTTTCGGCTTTTATGTAAAATGCGGCTATGATTTCCTACGAGCACTATTTGTTTATGGAGTATGCCAAGCCAATCCCAAGCGTCTCTTTTACCTGGAAATTGCGAGTTGTTCTTCCGCCTGTAATCGGAATGGGCACATCGTCGTCGTAAATTACATGTGCAAACAGTGTGGTTTTAATGTATTTGTTCACATTAAACGTAATAGTCGTTTGCCAATCGATGTCAATATTTTCGGGGTTGTTGAAGTAATTGTTAAACAATTCCAGTGTGGTGCTTATATTCACATTTTCCACCACTTCTTTTTTAAATTTAATTTTCACGTAAGCACCCATTTCCGCTCTAAACTTTTCTCCTTCATCAATACCAAAAGCTACAGGATCGTAGTTGGCTGTATCGGTCATAATGGTGGCTTTTCCCGATAAGGGCGATACCAGTGCACTTAGCATTTTCTTGTATTTGTATTCCAGACCCGTTGCAATTACTACATGTCCCGGGTTCATAAATTGACTTATAGCCGCGGTGTCGTTATCATTTGCATAGTCAAAGCCCTTAAACATTTGGGTTTTAAAAGAGATGATATTTGTAAAAAACATGTTTTTTTGGGATAAGTCGTGTCCATACTTACTGCTAAATTCGAAAATATCTTCATTTTTGCGTAAGTCTTCCTCGCCTTGTTGGGTTGTTCCCAGTTTATAACTAAAGTTATTTTCCCACGAAGCTCTTTTTTTATCGTATGATAATGTATAATCGTTGAGAATTAGACCACTTAAGAAATTTTCGCCTCCCTGCGTCCAATTTTCAAAAAATCCCTGCGTAAAGTTAAAACTCGACTGGCCTTCGAGACTCCATGCGGTGTCTTTTGGCGAATCAGTATTATTATTTTCAGGCTCTTGTGCAAAAATTATCGAACTGCTCAATACAAATAGAAGTGTAGTTAATAAATAACGCATAGAATATTTTTTTTGGTTATACTCTCTTTTGAAAAGTGAATAAGTGGTTGTTGGGTTCACTCTTCTGTACTATTTGCGGCAAAATTAAGAAAAAAGATTCAATAAGGCGTAAGGTTCTAATGGTCATTATTACCTGTTTTTACAAATTTATGCCTGTTGGTTCTGAGATTTTTGTATTCACTTAGGGAATATATATTTACAAAAATTTATTAGCTGTTTGTTTTTTGTTTTCATGGAATTTGTAATTTTGCTCCCATGATGCATGTTAAAAATATTTCCGTTTTTGCAATGATTCGTTACGTTAACATCAAGCGACGCGACGTATTCCACTATTAGCCATCTCCGGCTGCATGCCATTTTCAAATTTTTACATCATCATTTTTTCTATGCGCTTAAAAAAATTCTTGCGCATTAAGGCATGCGCTTACTACCTAAATTCCGTAAGGATTTAATTTTTCAATGTCAAAATCCTTGCTGATGTTGGGTACCAGAAGCTTTTTATTGATTTAAAGTGAATAACAATTATTTATCGTTTTCTATATTGGAGTGCGCAGTAGCGCTACTGTATTTTTCGAGAACGAATCTAACCATCAAAATAATAAATATTATGAATATTCCATTTGCAGAATCGTACAAGATTAAAATGGTTGAACCCATACGGAAAAGCACCAAAGAAGAGCGTTTACAATGGATTAAAGATGCTCGTTACAATTTATTTAACCTCAAAAGCGATCATGTCTACATCGATTTATTGACAGACTCGGGTACAGGTGCTATGAGTGAGCAGCAATGGTCGGCGCTAATGCTAGGCGATGAATCGTATGCAGGAGCACGTTCCTATTACAACATGAAGAATGCCCTGAAGACTATTCTCGGATTCGATCATTTTCTACCTACACACCAAGGTCGTGCTGCCGAAAATGTGCTGTTTTCGGTATTGGTAAAAGAGGGAAATATTGTTCCGGGTAACAGCCATTTTGATACCACAAAAGGGCATATTGAGTTTCGTAAGGCACATGCAATTGATTGTACTATCGATGAGGCATTTGATCCGCAACTTGAACATCCTTTTAAAGGAAATGTAGACCTGAACAAATTGGAAAAAGTACTGAAGGAAAATCCGAAAGAACAAATTCCATTTATTGTACTGACCGTTACGAATAATACTGCCGGTGGCCAGCCTGTTTCTATGGAAAACATAAAAGGTGTTTCGGCGCTGGCGAAAAAATACGACGTGAAATTGTTGTTCGATTCTGCACGGTTTGCAGAAAATGCCTACTTCATTAAAATTCGCGAGGAGGGATATGCCAATAAAACCATCAAAGAAATTGTTTCGGAAATGTTTCAACATGCCGATTTAGCCACAATGTCGTCGAAAAAAGATGCTATTGTAAATATGGGTGGTTTTGTATGCTTTCGCGATGAAGAACTGTTCAAAAAGGCTTCTACCTTCAATATTATGTTCGAAGGATACATTACTTACGGTGGCATGAGTGGCCGCGACATGAATGCGTTGGCCGTTGGTTTAGATGAAGGTACCGAGTTTGATTACCTTGAAACGCGCATTAAGCAAGTAGAATATTTGGGAGCAAAATTAGAGGAATATGGTGTTCCTTTCCAGCGCCCTGCCGGTGGTCATGCCATTTTTCTCGATGCTACAAAAATTCTCCCCAATGTTCCTAAAGAAGAATACATTGCACAAACACTAGGAGTGGAGTTATATTTGGAGGCTGGTATTCGCGGCGTAGAAATTGGTACTTTGCTGGCCGATCGCGACCCCAATACACGCGAAAATCGGTATCCCAAACTGGAACTTTTACGTTTGGCCATTCCACGACGCGTTTATACAAACAACCATATGGATGTAATTGCAGCGGCTGCAAAAAATGTTTACGACCGTCGCGACAAAATTACTCGTGGGTGCAAAATATTGACTGAAGCGCCCATTATGAGGCACTTTACCGTAGAGCTTGACCGTTTAAAGTAAGCTCGTAAGCATAAATCAAAAAGGCCGGAAGTACTAGTATTTCCGGCTTTTTTTGTTTTTTCTCTGTTATTCTGAAAAAACAGTTGCTTGCTCAACCCTATATCTTCTTGTATGCCGATGATGGAATCCAGCCCATTCGCCCATCGGCAATGGAAATTCTCGTCCATTCGCCCATCTCATCCAGAATCTCTATTTTTAGTCCTTCATGTATGGTAAATAGGTCGGTTCCGGTTTTCGATGGGGCACTTTTTACATTAAGCGAATAGTTGAAAACAATTGCATTTTTATCGTTTTTCACATACGATTTGGCTTCCGATGCCATATGGAGCGAAATAAACGTTAGCAGTAGCATAAGAATTGCAACTGGCAACAGTATTTTTTTTATGAGTATCGATTTTGTGAAAATGAAAATTACAATGGCAAGCACCAACAAAATAAAAATTACAATGCTGGTGGTCGTCCACTCGCCCAATGTTTGCGATTGCCATAATTGGTTATACCACTGTTTGTAAAACGGAATATCGGGCGATGCAATGCGGTCGGTAATTCTGTTGTTGGCCAGTTCCAGATTAAATCGGGCATCGGAGTGTTTTGGGTTGTATTTAAGTGCCTTTTCGTAATGCAAAATTGCTTCGGCTGTTCTGTTTTGTTTGTACCACGCGTTTCCTAAATTATAGTGTAAGTCGGCAGAGGTAACGCCATGGTCAAGTACTTGTTGGTAATACATTACTGCTTTGTCGTACTGCTGATTGCTGTATGCTGTATTGGCAGAATCGAGCCAGTCTTGATAGTTCTTGCCTACACTTTTGTTTTCGGCCTTTAGAATACCTGCAAGCGCAATGAGAATAATGGGGATGAGTATGAAATATTTTTTATTCATTACTTTAGTGTTTTTTCAAGTTTATTGATTATTTCCGACGCATTATTGTATACTGTTCTGCTGTCAGCCTGAGCTGCTGATGGGGCATAGCGTGCAAATTCGCATTCATCGAGCAACTTTATCAGATCATCAATTATTTCGCTGTCTACCTTGTTTTCCGAAAGTACTTCTCCAACACTGTCGCGCGTAAGTGATGCGGCATCGATGGTTAGCTTGTCGGCCAAATAGCCCCAAATTGCTTTCAGAATGGCCTCGTACATACCGCTATCGTTGTCGGCTTTTAGCATTTTATTGGCTTCTTTCAGGCGTTTACGACTAACTTTGTTGGCTTTTTTCGTTCGCATTAGCATTTGGTTTGCATTCTCTTTCAGTTTTTTACGTCTGATGATTATGAGAATGATGATTGAACCGATTCCCAAAATATAGATGAGCCAGAATGCTGATGAACCATAGAAGTATTGTCCTTTTTGCACCAAACGAATATCCGATGTTTTTATGTAGCGTATATCGCTTCCAATGTTTGTAATGTCTTGTCTGTTAACGTTCGATACCACCGCACCGCTTTCGTCTGCATCGCCTTTTTCTACTTCTATGGAGAACGACTGGCCGGTTAGGGTTTTGTATTTTCCCGTTGCGGGGTTGAAGAATGTAAACTGAATAGGGTCGAGTTTGAATGTGCCTGCGTGGCGCGGTATTAGAAGGTACTCATAAGTGATGAAACCGGTTGCACCACTTTCGCCGGTACGTATGGATTGGTTCACTTTGGGGTCGTACACTTCAAAGTCGCCCGGGAACTCAATTGTGGGTGTTTGAATCAATCGCAGATTGCCTTCTCCAATAATTTTTACTTTGAGTGAGAGCGACTCATTTGCTTTGAGCTTAGTTTTGTCGATGGACGTTTCCAGTTTGTAATTTCCCACGGCTCCGTAGAATGTGGCCGGTTTACCAATGGGCAATGGTTTTACGGTAAGGGTTTTCTCCGGGCTTTTATCGCTGACCTTATACTTTTTATACCGTCCGCCAAAGAAATCGTCGAATGGGTCGGCACTTCGCACTCTTTCGCGTATTACGGCTTCAATTTCGAATGGTTCAATGGTAATGTCGCCACTGCGCTGCGGAAATAGCAGGTATTTTTTGATAATTCCGGTTTGGTATATTTCGCCATTTACATTTTCGCGTTGCAGCGATATTTGCGATGGTGTTTCAATTTCTTGATTAAAGAACCCGTTAAATGCCGGGAACTTTATATCCTCGAATCCGGCAAGGTTTAGTTTTGTGTATAGTTTGAGTGTTGCCACCACATGTTCCCCCCGGTAAATATTGTTTCGGTTAAGATGCACCCTCACAAAAAAGTCTTTTCCACCACTTTGGGTTTTAGTTTGCGCTTGTTGGGGTTGTTTTTTCTGCTGTGCTTGTGCATTGGAATTGCCTCCCAAGGCTTCTATTGTAATTGGGTTAGATTTAGCTGAAGTACCATTTTTTGAGATTGTAGCAGGCGGAATGGTATACTTTCCCTCTTTTCCTATTACTACTATGTATGTAAAAGACAGGTTAAACGATGTCGATTGCTTTCCGTTTATCCACTGCATACTCGTGCTTTGCGAAATTCCCGGACCCGAGAGCACTGTAAATTCATCGGGGAGCTCAATATGTGGGGCGCTTACCTTTGCATCGGCCTTATAAACTAACCGAAAACGTTCGCCCACCTTTACTACACCGGGTGCTTCTCCCGAAAGGCTAATATCTTGCGCTGTTCCCGTATAGGCAAAAAGGAGTATGTGTAGTGCTAGAATACAATATCTTATCATGGCAATAATTTTTTTCCCGAAAATAAATTTTGGTTAACCAAATTGGCACAAAGTTACCAGTCTTTCTCGGTTTTTTTACCTTTACTTTTCTCGTTTCTAATTCTTTTTAGTTTTTCCTGCAATTTCTTTTCGTCATTTTCCAGTGTTTGGAGTATTCGCAAGGCATCTTGCTTCGATATTTCTTCTCCATTCTGTTTTTCTTCGCCGGGTTGTGCCTGCTGTTCCTCGGTATTTTGCTCTTGTGCTTGCTGCTCTTGTGCTTGCTGCTCTTGTTGCTGTTGCTCTTGTTGCTGTTGCTGATCTTGTTCTTGCTGCTGCTGTTCGTTCTTCTGTTGATCCTGATTTTGTTCTTGCTTCTGATCTTGGTTCTGATCCTGATTTTGTTGTTGCTCTTGTTGCTGCTGCTGTTGCTGTTTCAGTTTGCTTTGCGCAAATGCCAGATTGTATTTCGTAGCTGTATCTCCGGGGTACTGGCGTAACGCATTTTTATAGGCTTCAATGCTCTTTTCGAGTTCGTTCGAAACCAAATGTGCATTTCCAATATTGTGATACACACCTGCCTTTTCTTTCTCCGAAAGGTTTAATCCCGTAAGGGCTTTCCATTCATTAATGGCCTCTTTGAATTGTTCTTGTCGGTAGAGGCTGTTGCCCAAATTATTGCGTCCTTCATAGGTTGAAGGAGTTGCCTCTATGGCTCGACGATACTCTTCTTCTGCTTTTTTCATTAGCGTAGAATCCACCTTGAGTGAGTCGTCGATGGCCTCTTTATAATAATCATTTCCACTCCGAATGTATTTGCGCTCTTTTTGGGCCCATCCGGCATTTACAAAAAGTATAAGCGTAAAGAGTAGGAATATGTGAATGGTTTTATTTTTCATCTTGAAACAATTTAACGTTTGCAAAAAATTTGTTCTTTCTATCGAGTAAGAAAAACTCGATAACCAATAATATCAAAGCTATCCAGGCAGCAAATTGAAACTGTTCATCGTAATCGGCATATACTTGCGATTTCATTTCAGCCTGCTCCAGTTCGTCTATTTCGTTAAATAAGGCATTTAGCCCGGAGCGAATGTTATTGGCTCTGATGTATGAACCTTCGCCGGCAGCGGCAATTTGTTGCAGCATGCCTTCGTTCAGTTTGGTTATTACTACATTTCCGTTTCGGTCTTTATGGAACTCATTGCTTCGGCCTTTAATCGGTATGGGGCCGCCTTTCGGCAATCCCATTCCAATGGTGTAAATTCTGATTCCTTTTTTTACGGCCTCTTCTGCCATTTCGAGGGCATTGTCTTCGTGATTTTCTCCATCGGTAATAATAATAAGTGCCTTGTTTTTTTCTTCGCCGGGCGAAAACGATTTTATTCCGTGCCCAATGGCTTCGCCAATGGCTGTTCCCTGTTGGGGAAGCATTTCGGTATTAATGGACGAAATAAACATTTTTGCGGCCGGGTAATCCGACGTCAGCGGAAGCTGTGTGTATGCCTTTCCAGCAAATACAATGAGTGAAATGCGGTCGTTTTTCAGATTGTCGAGTAATTTTATTACGGCCTGTTTTGCCCGTTCGAGCCTACTGGGTTGAATGTCGTTTGCGAGCATACTGCGCGAAACATCAAGTGCTATAACCAATTCTTTTCCTTGCCTGTCTACTTCTTTCAGGTGTGTGCCAAAACGTGGCCGACTAATGGCTATGAAGATAAAGCCAAGAGCCAGTGTTACAATAACCATTTTCCACCACATTTTGCCCGGCGCGCGCATGGGGGCAAGCCTTTTTACCATTGCTCTTTGAGCATAGCGCTCCAGCCGCTTTACGGTAATTTTTCGCGAAATAAAATAGATTGCCAATAAAAGTGGCAGTATCCAGAGTAGGTGCAAGTATTCTATATATCCAAATTCAAACATGGTTTGTGCTTTTAGGGTGTTGTTCTAAAAATTGTTGAACGCAATATAATTTCAGACAATAATGCAATGGCTGCAATAATGGCAAACCAAAGATATTCCTCTTGTTTTTTAGAGAACGACTTGGTTTCGATTCGGGTTTTTTCCATTTCGTCTATCTTATCGTAAATTTCTTGTAGAGCGCTATTGCTGGTTGCCCTGAAATATTCGCCTCCGGTTGTTTGTGCCACTTGTTGCAGTGTTGCTTCATCTATTTCTACTTCCATTTGCTGATATTGCGTACCAAATGGTGTTTGTACGGGGTAGGGGGCAGTGCCACGCGAGCCTACGCCAATGGTGTAAATGCGTATTCCGAACGATTTTGCAAGCTCCGCTGCCGTAATGGGCGCTATTTCGCCACGGTTATTTACACCGTCGGTCAATAATATAACTACCTTACTTATGGCGTCACTATCGCGTAAGCGGTTAATTCCGGTTGCCAAACCCAGTCCAATGGCGGTGCCATCTTCGACCATTCCGCTGTGTACTTCGTTGAACAAGTTAAGGAGCGTGGCATGGTCTGTTGTCAGCGGACATTGCGTAAATGCTTCGCCGCTAAATACCACCAAACCAATACGGTCGTTGGGGCGGCCATTGGTAAATTTCATGGCCACTTCTTTGGCTGCTTCAAGCCGGTCGGGGCGTAAATCGCGCGCCAGCATACTGCTCGAAATGTCCAGTGCCATTACAATATCGATACCTTCGGTCGTTTGTTTTTCCCAGTTATTGGTCGACTGTGGCCGTGCTAAAACTACAACTAGCGCGGCTACGGCTAGCATTCTCAACACAGGAAGTATATGTCGCAGCCATACTTTAAGTTTGCTGTACGGCTGGTTAAAAGCTCCCAGTGTGCTGACTCTAAGTGTGGCGCGCTGGTTATTGTGTTTGTAAATGTACCATGCCGCCATTGGAATTAAAACAAGTAGCAGGTATAAATATTCCGCATTAGCAAATGTATAATCGTTTGGTATCATTCGATTTAACTTATTGTAGATTTGTTATTCGTTTGCTTTTTCTTGGTTGTTTTCTTCGTCGTTGGTTGTCGATTGTATTATCTGTTCTTTTGTGCTTATTACCAGTTGGTAAGCATAGTCGAGTGTTCGTGCATTGTCATCGGGAAGTGGGGTGAATTTGGCAAATTTTGCTAAATCTGCCAGCTCCAGAATTTCATCTACCTTCTTTTTGTTTTCCACATCTAAAATATTTCGATTTTCGATGTATGTGGTAATAAATCCCGTAGTATTTTCCAGTGCCGGAACATCGAAACGGTATTCCAGATATTTACGCACTGCTTCTGATAAAAGACTGTAGTGCAGTTTAATTTTATCTTTTTGCCAAAGCTTTTTGGCCTGCAGTTCATCGAGTTCGCGCAAAGCAATAACGTGTGCCGGTTCGCGCGGTTTTTGCTTCACGGGTTCTTCCATTTTATTTTTCTGTTGCTTTTTGTAATACCACCAAAGGGTAAAGATGAGTGCCAATATTAAGATTGCAAGGCCATAATAAATGGCATACTCGGTTAAAAACTCATTAAAGGTTAATGGTGTTTCAATGGGTTTCTTAATATCGGCGATGGCACGGGCGGTAGAGTCGATATTAAAAGTCATTACGCCCAAATATACAGGGTTTGTGTGCAAGGTGTCGGTGTGGTTTTCTGCATATTTAACAGCAATTTTAAACGATTTTATTTCGTACGACCCCGAGTCGAAACCGGTAATGATGTATGGTTTGCGTATGGTTTTTACATCGCCGTTCAGCAGCGTATCGAACGGCAGGTTCCGTATAATCTCAATTTTGTCGATAAGCGTGTCGGTAAGTACGGGAAATGTAACCCTTGCATCGGAAGGTACTTCTGCCGATAGGGCAAACTCCACATGGTCGCCAATTAGCATCATGGTTGTATCGAGCGATGCTTCTACGCGGGCATGTTGTGCAGAAACGTTTCCCGTAATC
>JAWOEM010000206.1:0-8611 GCA_046482785.1 Salinivirgaceae bacterium | reverse complement strand
GCCGATGGAGGAAAGCGCTGTTCTATAGGGCTGATTTTAAATTCATGCTGTGTAAATCCAAGCACCTTTTTAACCGACGGACTCACGTAAATTACGTTTAGTTCCATATCGGAAGTCCAAACCACGTCGGTCATATTATCGGTAAGCTGGCGCAAATGGGCTTCGCGTTCTGCCAATTGAGCTTGAGCCTCACGCTCATTTGTAACATCGCGCTGCACACCAAAATGACCGATAATGCGCCCTTGGGCATCGTACATGCAAATATAGTCGCCATTTACAACCATATTGGTTCCATCGAAGCGTTTTTCTGTAGTATCGATGTGCAACTTACCCTCGTCGAAAAATCGGCGCCAGACCTTACGCCCTTGCTCAATATCGTGCGCGAAAATTTCGCCAGGTGTCAATCCGATAAAATGTGCACGAGTAGTCCGATATTGATTAAGCATGGCATCATTAATTTTCGTTACCCGCTGATGACTAAACACATAGTCTAGCACTCGCTCTTTATCCACGGTATCATTCCAAACAACCGGTTCGTCGAGCATCATAAAGAAAAATCCATCTAGCGATTGTTTAAAAAACACATCGAGTCGTTGGTCGCTCTCAATCTGCATTTCTTCAGCAAGTTTTCGCTCCGTCATATCCTGAACAACTCCCTTAAAATGGATTACTTCCTCTGCACTATTGCGTTCTAAGGTAGAAAAGTCTTTAATCCATCGTACATCACCCGTTTTAGAAATAATTCGGTAAGGACTATGTTCGAAACCCGAACCATTTTCCTCATTCTTAAATTGCTCAACCTCAGCAGTTACACGATCAATATCGTCGGGGTGAATGCAGCTTGAAAACAAAACCTGCTGCGATAAGAACTCCTCTGGCGAGTATCCAAATACCGTTGAAACATTCTCGGTAACGAAAGAAACCGGCCAACCGGGTTTATTCTCCCAGACAAATGCAACGGTCGGACTATGATTAATTATGGTCTTAGTCTCATGCAATTCTTTCTCTACCCCCCTTAGCCGATTGGTCAACAATTCGTTTCGGGAACTTATTTCTCGGTAGTGCTGCACATTTCGTAGCTTTAGAGAAAGCTCCACAGTTTTAAGTGGCTTCAAAATAAAATCGGTTGCTCCACAATCAATTGCTGAAGAAAGAGTCGCCTCATCATCGGGTGCAGAGAGTACAATTACGGGTAATTCTTCAAACGAAAAGCGTTCTCTGACAAGTGTTAGTAAATCCAATCCTGATACGCTGGTCAATTCCAAATCGAGTAAAACAACATCGAATAACTCATTACTCAACAACGATACAGCCTCGTTTCTATTGTTAACAACTGTAAAACGGAACCAATCCTTGTTTCGCATTTCCGGCAATAACCTACCTACCTCACTATCTGCTATTAAGAGTATGCGCATTTTTCTACATTGAGTAACTGGCATCAAAGATAACGGTTTCGACCTGTTAAAATACAGGTAAAATTACGTAGGCCTGAAATTAACGCTGTTAGTAGAATTTTAGTGTGGATCCACTTAACCCTAAAAATTAGCTTCGCTGAGCTCGTCCTTCGTCCCTCGGTTCATGAATTTTCTACGACTAAGAAATACCAACAAATTTGGCAAAACAAGTTAGCCCAAATTTACCTTCGGTAAGCTCATAGCTGGACTCTTCGGCTGAGTATTTCTAAGCCGGGGTTACACGCTTTGCCATCCCTTATCCCGCCTCAAATTCATGAAAATACAACTCCCTCTTTCATGAATAAAGCGGGTTAAATTCCACAAGGATTTCCTCCTTGATAATTAAATTTTATGGAATATAGATGCTATTTTACTTCGAGTGCAAAATTTTTCAGTTCGGGTTTCATTTGAAGGTTATGCCTCTCGAAACTGCTTTGCGAAAGCGAAAAACGTTGCTTGTTTGCCACAATCTGAAAACTAATTGCTGCTCCATAATCGATTCCATCGGCACAGTTAGCCACAACAAGTATCTCGCGGTCTTTTATTTGTTCACAAATAAGCGGCAATTTTTCGCATTGACTCGCTCCCACAAATAAAATCTGTAAAGAATCGAGCAAATCACCATTTGTGAGTTTACGCACAATAATTGGTTCGGCATACATTCTTTTGCCGGCTACTACTTCGGTTAAATGTGTGAACAATTCGGCATCGTTTAGCACACCAATAACAAAGTTATTCGAATGACTGCTTTTTGGCCAATCAACAAATTTTGTGAAATTATAAATGAACATAGCCTGAATTTTCGCAGTCTGCGAAGAAGCAGCTACCGAAAAAAACAAAAACAAGAACAACATTTTGATTTTCAGACGCATGTGACAAATATTTATTGTAGTCTTGAGCAAGTTGGCTCCAACCTGATTCTTGCAAGCATTCTGAACGAAAACCAGATGCTAAATTCAGGTATTGCTACAAATACAAATATTGTTCCTAACGTTTTAACATGATATTTCCGGACTATACCTTCATCCATGAAAGCAGCGGTCGACTTTTAGGCTTTTTCCCGTAAAATAAATCGTCTAGTACAACCGCTAGACGGCGAAACAAGAGAGAATGTTGGATTCCAAACCGAATAAAAGAATGTAAAAAGTTTGCGCCGTGCGCATATGGACAAACGGTCATGCATCGACCACAGTCAGTTCCCGAAACCGCCCAATAGCTAAAGCATGCTTCAGAGTCTATTTTCCATCGTAAAGCTCCATCTTCAATTTCTCGATCGCCAGAGGGAATTGCTCTGCCTGGGCAAATAGTTGCACATTTTTTACAAAAATGGCAAAATTCAATCATGCTTTGTGCAACCTTTGAAGGATTATCTACAACTAAGGGAGCATCGGTTGTAATTACGGCAATACGAATCCGAGGCCCTTGCTTTGGAGACATTAAAAGCCCCATACGTCCGATTTCTCCCAAACCGGCATCGCGGGCAACCAATGGACACACCACTTCGTAATTTCCATCGATATGCGCTTGGGCATTATAGCCTAACTCACGTAAAAATGCTGCAAGCTGAACGGCAGGTACCCCTGAACTCAAATATTTCTCAGCCGATTCCATTATAGCAGAAGCCTTTGGTGCGGTTTGCATAACCTTTTCACTCATTTCCATGGTAAGAGCAATTCCGTAAGGATAACGCATTGTAACTGGTGTATTGTAATGCTCTCCGCGCCCTTTTGTATGATAATAATGATAGGGCTTCATGCTAGCAACTCCCACATCTGCAAAACCTTGCTTCTGCATCCACGATTTCACAAAACGGGTTAAACTATCTGGAGAAATATCGGTCTTTTTATCGGCAGGCTTCCCATTTATATGCTTCCCTAACCAACCTATGGTTTTAAAAGATGCTTCGGCAGCAGCAAAAAGCACCGGGTTATAAAATACTGAATCGGGACTCATCAATCCCGGTTTCTGACGCCAGTTATTATCTAAATGAATATGGGTGGGGAAAAGTTTGTAATATTCCCGAAATTCCCGGGTATTGCTCTGAAGTTCTCTGCGCGAAAACATTGTGTTTCGCTCATCGTGCTGAACAGCCGGTGTAGTTGGGGCAAATTTATTTCGCTTAGGATTGTATAAAAAGGCCACAAAAAGAGCTCCTGTAAAAGATAGTAAAATGCTATTGTACCAAAACGAAAATACACCGGAAAAAATGAGCGAAAGAAAGAAGGGCAATGGAATAATTATAAGAAACACCAGACTTACCCACACAGCTCTCAATTGCTTTTCTGTTATAAAAACAACTACAGTTACAAGCAAAAGAATAGAAAACAATAAGCCGAACGAAATTACAATACCTTGCAAAATAGACATAACACCAATAAGAATAGTTTATGTAAAAGTAATGACTTGTAGCCAATTGGTAAAATCGACAAAAAACTGTCCGAATCTGTCATTTTAGAACAACATGCTTACGCGACGGATCCAGTTGGTGGGCTTTATCGAGAGCATTCTGTGCCTCGGCCTTCTGCCCTAATGCATTTAAGCTTAATCCGAGATTGAACCATGCCTGTGCATCGTTCGGGGTGTGTTGCACTACTTTCTGCAGCGCTTCGACAGATTCCTGATATCGACCTGTAAGCCCATACACAACGGCAATATCCTTCAACACTCTAGTGTCACTTGGTCGTAACCGAATGCTTTTCAACAACATTTGCTCTGCCTTTGGATAGTTTTGAAGATGCCGCCCGTAAATTTTACCCATATTGTAGGTAATTTCGAACCGATTACTATCTATTGAATGGAGCTTTTTGTACCATTTCAATCGATTTTCCGAATTTCCGGAATGCATAACGGCCAAGGCATTTTGCCAAGCAGCAGAGTGCCGTGGCGCTCTGGTAAAAATACTGTAGTAATGCGGCATAACACTGTCGAGAGGCTGCTCCAAGCCAAATCGCGTATTGCCATACAGCAAGTGTGCATCGTTATAGGTTGGATGAATAGAAAGCGACTTTTGCAAATAGCCGCGCGCTTTCTGCAAAAGCATTTGCTTTTCTTGTTCGTTATCAGCTGCAACAGCCTTTTCGTAATATTGGCCGCCTGCTACACAGTTGCCCTTTGCACTATTTTTTGATGTCTTTACATCATGTGTAAACAGCGTAAAATCATTTTGCCAAATGGTGTTTCGCGATATGGTTTTTACCGAATAGCCAAGCATTAAAACAGCCAAAAAGCCAAAGCCGTATTGTTTTATTTTTTGATTCATCAACAGGTAATGAATACCCCAGCCAAGCATCACACAAAAAGAAAGTGATGGAATAAAAAGAAAACGCTCGTTCATAAATGTGCCGACAGATATAAACAAGTTAGACATCAATAAAAATGAACCAATAAAAAACCAAATCCAAAAGCCATAGTAGCGCCTTTTTTTGAGACTACGAACGGCAAAAAACAATAATGCAACAACAATTAATATGGTCAACCAAGGCAAAATTTCTGTAAAGTTTGCCACCGGAACATGGTAGGGATAGTAATCGTATGTTAATGGATGCGGAAAAACCAACAATCGCAAGTACCATAACCATGTAAGTAAAATAGTTGCATACCGCTCTGACCCAGACATATTCACAAACGGATTATTCATGAGTGAGGTACTTTCGGTAATTTGAACTCCTCCAAGCACGTAAAAACGAATGGCAAAAAATACGATACCGAACAACAGCAAAACGCCAAAGGCTCGGAAAATATCGCTCCACTTGTATCGCAAGTAGTACATTCCCAACGGTATGAGTGCTACAAACGCAATTGCATGCTCTTTCGAAAGCATGGCCAAAAACAACAATGCACCCGCACCCAGCAAGTTGGTAATTTTGGTGCTTTTCACAATTAAAAGTCGATATGCTGCCCCAAGAGCAAATAAAAATGCCAAAATCTCATCGCGTCCTTTGATATTGGCTACAGCCTCGGTGTGAATAGGATGCAGTGCATACAATAATGCAATGAGAAATGCCAATTGATACGGCAAAACTTCAACACGCGAAAGGATTCGATAAATCAGCACTACAATCAAAGCAAAAAGAATAACATTTATCAGATGTGAAATAAATGGCTGCTTACCAAAAAACTCGTATTCAATAGCAAAAGTGGCCAATGAAAGAGGCCTGTATCGGCCTCCGGCAACCAATTGTTTATCGAAACCAAAAAATCCGGTAAACGATTCGGTAGAAAAAATATCGTCAATACCAGATATGCCCTGTTTCACAAAAGAATTTTGTGTAATTACAATGGCATCATCAAGTGCATACTCATTTTGGAGCGTATTTGCATAAACCAAAAATGCGATGGCAAAAAGCCAAAGCGGTGCATGTTTTTTTATAATTTGCATGTATGATTATTTTCTATTCGGCTACAGCCACTAGCTCAATATCGAAAACCAAATTTGTTTTAGGCGGAATAAGTGGTGGGTACCCTTCTTCTCCATACCCAAATTTCCATGGTATAATAGCTCGAATTTTTCCACCCGGCTTAACAAATTTAATCACCTCATCGAGGCCTACAATTACCTGACCTTGGCCAACGGCAAAAATTACATCATCGTTATTCGATAATGAAGACTGAAACATGTTTCCATTTTCAAAATAACCGGTAAAATGAATTTTTACCACATCGTTTTCTTTGGGAAATTCGCCCTCTCCTTCTTTTACTTTCATATATTTTACCCCGCTCGGTGTAACTATAGTATCTCGTCCATCTACATCGAAAGGAATAATCTCTTTTTTCTCCTCAACATGCTGTAAATCAATATCGAACTTTAAATCAGTATCAGGAGGCACTACACCTTCGAGCCCCTCTTTACCATAAGCATACTTTGAAGGAACAAGCACGTGATACTGAGCGCCTTGGTTCATTAATGGCAAAACCTGATCGAAGGCCGGAATAAAATCGTTCGAACCGGCATTATACCGTACGGCATCGCCTCTTAAAGTAGAAGCGTCGAAAATTTTGCCCGATGGCAAATACCCGATAAAATGGAAATATGCCCAATGGTTTTCGTCGGCCTTCGCACCTTCACCCTCTTTAACAACAATATACTGAATACCGGATTCTAAGGCAACGGTGTCTTTCCCGGCTGTATTTAAGCGCTGTATAGCTTCGTTGCGTTTAACCTCAATAAGCTCTATTCGAAAATACAATGTGGAGTTTGGGGGCACGCGACCATTCGACCGATCGCCATAACCCAAATTCGGAGGAACAACCAGTATAGCAGTTCCACCTTCGCGCAAAAATCCAATTCCTTCGTCCCATCCCTGAATAACCTGCCCAACACCATAATTAACTTCTAATGGTTTACCTTGATCATACGAAGAGCTGAAAACAGAATCGTTTTCAAGCACACCCACGTAATGAACCTTCACCAAATCACCCGGACGTGGAGCCATTCCCTCTCCCGGATTCTCAATAGTGTAGCGTAATCCGGAGCTTGATGTAGACAAGGTTTTCAACCAACGTTTTTTGTTGTTTTTATACAACTTCAACGTTTCTTCCTGCGCCATTAATGCGGTAGAAAGAAAAAACAAACTTAGAAACGTTCCTATTACTATTTTTATCAATCTCATTCTCATAAATATTTAATTATCTAATAGCAGAGCTGTGTTTATTATTCTTCTAAACTGCCTTTTAACCAAGCATTCGTATAGATTAAACAGATTCCCTGCACATACAATAATACAAAAACAGATACAAATTACACCATGAGTTATTCACTCAAACATAAAACTATTTCCAACCAATTGAAAATAAAATAAATGCAAAAAAGATAAATTTGACATTAACAGCACAATAATGAGCTGCAATTTAAACAAAAACCGCTTAACTTCCTTTATACTAATATAATCATAAAATAGTATTACCATGAAAAAAATACAATTATTAACATTGGCATTAACGCTTGGCATTGCGTTTACAGCCTGCAACAACGAAAAAAAATCAAGTGACACCATGGATTCGAAACAAGACGCTGAACTAAGTTCAGATCAGAAAGCTATGGCGATTAACCTCGAAAAAAGCACTGTAAAATGGACGGGGTCGCTTATTGGGGTTTACGACCATTATGGAACACTCGATTTTAAAAGCGGGAGTATTTCCATTAAAGACGGAAAAATTAACGAAGGAGTGTTTGTCGTAGACATGAAAACGATGAGGCCTGCGGATGAAAACTACAATCCTGATGAAGGTAGTACAAAAGAAAAACTTATTCAGCACCTCTCTTCAGCCGACTTTTTCGATGTTGAAAACTATCCGAAAGCGAGTTTCACCATCAAGAAACATGAGAATAATGCTATTACCGGAGATTTAACCATTCGTGGAAATACAAACGAAGAGGTGGTAAAAAATGTCGAAATCAAAAAGGAAAACGGTAAAAAAGTTTTTTACGGAACCATGACCTTCGATCGTCATAAATACGATGTAGCATGGAAGCACCCTATGAAAGACAAAGTTCTTTCAGACGATATTGAATTAAAAATTAAACTGGTAGAATAAATCATTATCCCTATACCGACAAATGAATTGTAACCAGAAAAGGTATAGGGATTATTTTTGTTTTGCTGTACGACCCTTAATCTCCTTTTTTTTAACATAAATCAGCTTGTTTTTGCTCTTGGGATTTTCGCGCTGTTCAATATCAAATTGACCGGTCGATTTTATTAGCGGTGTTAGTTTTTCGAACCCATAGTTACGGGAATCGAAATTTGGTTGTTTCTTCTGTAGCAACCCGCCAACATCGCCAAGAAAAGCCCATCCGTCATCATCAGAAAGATCAGAAACTGTAGTTGAAATTAAATTAATGACTTTACTTGTAATTTTATCCACACTCGATTTCGTCTCTGTTTTATCGGAACCGGGCTCTTTATCTGTTTGCTGTTTAAGAATTTCGACATAAATAAACTTGTCGCATGCTACAATGAAAGGGCTTGGCGTTTTTTTCTCACCGATACCAATGACCAGCATGCCGGCTTCGCGCAACCGTGTGGCCAAGCGAGTAAAATCGCTATCGCTGGATACCAAACAAAATCCGTTAACCTTGTTTGAGTATAAAATATCCATTGCATCGATAATCATGGCCGAATCGGTGGCATTTTTTCCACTGGTATAACCATATTGTT
>JAWOEM010000229.1:0-10519 GCA_046482785.1 Salinivirgaceae bacterium | reverse complement strand
CGGCCTCACAGCAGGCCTCTCAATAGGCCTTGTCGCAGGATCAATGGCTTTCCAGAGCACAGGAACAACTCAGGCTGATGTCAATAATACAGATAATTCTCCAGATAATCCTGACAACTCTGACAGTCAGGACTCAGATGAAGAAGAGACTACTACGGTGAGCATGGAGAACATTGATCTGGAAGATGAACCTTCCATGGGAGAAGAAGACGCTCCCGTGAAGATCGTGGAGTACTCTGACTTCGGATGTCCTTTCTGCGCTGAATGGAAAGGAGTTGACGCCTCTGCACAGATCCCGATTGATCGGATGCAGATAGCAGACACACTTGAAAGAGAGTACATCGATACAGGAGAAGTAGAGTTGATAGCAAAGGACTTCCCTGTTGAGAATCTTCACGCAAATGCGCCAGATGCCCATTTGATGGCTGATTGTGTTTACAGAGAGTCATCGAATGAGGATTACTGGGACTTCCATGACAGACTTTACGAGGATAGAGATCAGTGGATGGAAAGTGCAGAAAACAATCCGGAAGAAACTTTCAGACAGATCTCAAATGATCTAGGCCTTGATACAGAGGCCATGATGCAGTGCCTAGAGGAAGGAGATAACTCCGAAGTAAACGAAGATAGAGAGAACGCTTTAAGGAACTTCGGAAATCTTGGAACACCAACATTCTTCGTCGGAACGGAAGGGGAGGAGTTCGTGGAAATCTCCGGAGCACAGCCAATCGAAAGATTCGAAGAGGAAATAAACGCAGTACAGAACAGTTAGAAAGTGAAATTAGTGACAATTCAAATCACTTTAACTCCTGGGGCCTGGAAACAGGCCTTTATCACAGGAGTAAAATCTTCTGTATCCACAAAGAAACGAGCAAGTTTAACTTTTTCTGTAGGTCTCTCAGTTTTTATATTGTCTCTTTTACTGGCTAATCCTCAGTAAGCGCGTTTTGTTCATAAATGTACGAAAAAATGCGACTATTCAAATGGCTTCATCCCGGAATTATAATCATTTGCCCGGCTTAGGGGTGTGATGAAAAATAGTGGCAGTTTTAAATGAAGTTATTTCGTAGCAATCCCTTAATACTTGTCATTTCTGCAATTGCAGTGCCTAAGTTTGACAAGCCTGAACCCAAAAAACCGGTCGAATATCGCGTTGTTTCGTGCCATTCCTCTATTTTTGTTAGTATATTTGGCCTTTTACAACCTAAAATTATTAGTCATTTTGAGTATAATTGAGCGACAAAAAATATCCGAATTTCAGTCTATTATTGAAGGGAAGCAAAATGTGGCAATTTTCACCCACACAAACCCCGACGGCGATGCCATTGGTAGCGCATTGGCTATGCAAATTTTTTTGCGTCGGCGGAATATCGCATCAAAAATTATTATTGGCAGCGAACTACCCGATTCATTGCGCTGGATGCCGGGAAGCGAGGATATTGTGGCATTTCCGAAAATAAAAGCCGTACAGGCCTTTTTGGCTTCCGCCGATTTGGTCGTTTGTCTCGATTTTAATGAGCCGAGCCGTACAGATTACCTCGCCAAAGTGTTGGAAGAAACCACCTTACCCGTCTTGGTAGTCGACCATCACCCACAGGTTCATAACTATAACGGACTCTTAATCGGCGATATTCGCATGAGTAGCACTGCCGAACTATTATTTTGGTTGCTCAAACTGAGCGACAACCTTCCACGCACCGCCGTATTTGCCACGTGCATCTACACCGGAATTGTTACCGATACCGGCTCATTTTCATACAATTCGTCCAATCCGTCAACCTACAGAGCCATGGCCGAGCTGCTCGAAATGGGCTTCGATAAAGATTTGGTTACCGGCCATATTTTTCAACAATTTTCGCTTTCGCGGATGCAGCTACTCGGACACATGTTGGCCCATCAAATGGTGCTTATGCCCAAACAAGGCGCTTCATACACCTATTTAAGCAGATCCGATCTGGAAAAATACAACCACAAACCCGGCGATAATGAAGGTTTTGTTAATTACCCGCTCTCCATTATAGGTGTAAATTTTACTGCATTTTTTGTAGAGCAGGAAAAATATGTTAAAATCTCATTCCGTTCGAAAGGTAGTTTTGCTGCCAACGAGTTTTCGAAACGCTTTTTTAATGGCGGCGGACATCGCAATGCTGCCGGTGGCCGATCGTACGACTCGCTTGATGATACATTGAAACGGTTTGAAAAACTTGTAAAGGAACATTATCATGAATTTTAAATATTTACTTACCAGCATATTCGTAATTGTTGCAATGATGTTTTTTCAACATTGCCAGCACGAAAATTCGCAGCAAAGAGGCATGACGAAAGAAGAGCGCGAAGAAGCATTGGTGAAAGCCAATAAAGGACTTGTGTCAAGAGATTCGGCACAAATATTAGGTGTCGTACGTGCCAAAGGGTGGGAAATGCAAACCACCGGTACCGGTTTATGGTATCAGATTATTGAACAAGGCAACGGACGTAAGGCAAAAACCAATATGATAGCAGAACTATTATATAAAGTGCGGTTGCTCAATGGTAAATTAGTTTACTCATCGGATTCTACCGGTCTCAAATCGTTTCGCATTACTAAAGGCGGCGTCGAGCGTGGCCTCGAAGAAGGCATTTTACTGCTCCGAGAAGGCGATAGTGCACGGTTTGTGATGCCGCCCTACATGGCACATCATTTAATGGGCGATCAGAAACGAATTCCGCCACGGGCAAGCATCATATACGAAGTTCGTTTAAAATCTTTACGAAAATAATTGTTCGCAGCACATAAATCCCTATTTTTGTTTTGTGGTCAGTGTTGTGCATGTTTGGCTTGTTTTTTGGCCACTTTATTGATCAGAAGTGAGTCTTTTGCATAGTGGAAAATTTATTGTAAATTGTTGATAATTAAATTATTCTTGTGAGAATAACTTTATTGAATATATTTTTTCTGATTTTACTTGTCGGCTGTCAAAGCGACCCGTATCCGGGCTACAAAACAATTGACGATGGCACCCTATATTACCGGCTGCATATGTTTGGCGAAGACCGCTCCACTGCATCGGTAGGCGATTATGTAACGGCCGATATTGCGTATCAAACCATGGACGATTCGGTGTTTTTCCGCGGGCGGCGTACTTTCCAACTTACAGAACCAACTTTCAATGGAAGCATAGAACAGTGCTTCTTGCTTTTAGCTGAACATGATAGCGCCAGCTTCATTATTAGTGCCGACGGCTTGTTTTCCAAAACTCTCGATACCGATCTGCCGAGTTTTATTCCCGAAAACAGCAATATGAAAGTGGGCATCCATTTACGAATGATACGCTCAGAGAAAGATTATATTCGCGAAAAAGAGGAGTTTCTGGCTTGGATTAACGATTTTGGCGAATATGAGCAAACTGTTTTGCGTCATTTTATCGAAGAACAAAAGGTCGATTTACAGCCAACCGAATCGGGAATGTATTTCATTATTATTGAAGAGGGTGGTGGCAAGGCAGTTAGCAAAGGCGATATTGTTACCGTTAACTACGAAGGGAAATTTTTGAATGGCGAGTTTTTCGATTCTACCGTAAAACGAAACCAACCATTCGAATTTGTGTATGGCACCGAATGGCAGGTAATTGCCGGTATGGAGGAAGCCATTGGCATGATGCGCGAAGGCGATCGTGCAATTATTATTTTGCCGTCAGATTTGGCATGGGGAGCCTCGGGTTCAAGTACAGGAATTATTCCGCCATTTACTTCAGTAATTTACGAAATAAATTTACTCGAAGTACGTTCACGAGAAGATCAGGTTTAACCTATAAATTTTTATAAACAGATGAGAAGAAGTCTTATTTACGTTTTGGCTTTTGCGTTGTTGAGTGTATCGTGCTCAAACCAGCAATTTGAAGAGCACAAAAATGGTTTTTCGTACATGAATATCGATCGGTCAGAAGTTGGTCTTTCACCGCGTATTGGCGATTTGGCCACACTCGATGTGACTATCAAGGCGCCTAACGATAGCGTGCTTCGCAGGGCAAAAACCTTTCGTATCCAGATCGAAAAGGCCAAGTATAAAGGAAGTATCAATCACGCATTAATGTTTATGCACGAAGGCGATAGCGTGGCTTTCCTTATCGATGCGGTTGATTATTTCAACCTCGATGCAGAAGAAACCGTGCCCGAATTTATTCAAAAAGGCGATAAGCTCCGGTTCGATATTCGGCTAACCGATGTGAAAAGCATGAAAGAGCTTGAACAAGAGCGCCGATTGGTGCAAATTAGTGGAGTTAAGCGCGAAGAAATTGCGTTAAAACCCTTTCTGAAACGAAGCGGCATTGCCGATTCTGCCGCCATGGATCGTGTGTATGTGAAAACACTACGGAAAGGAACCGGTGCCAAACCCAAAGCGGGAGATCGGGTTGCCATCGACTATTTTGCCTATTTTGTTGATGGTACACCTTTCAACAATACATATGAACGCGGCCAGACATTTGACTTTGTGGTTGGTAATGAGAAAGTGCTCGAAGGTTTGGAGCGCGGAGTAATGCAAATGAAAGTTGGCGAAAAAGCCACCATTGTAATTCCTTCTCCATTGGCCTACGGCGACGAGGGAATGCCCGAAGCAAAAATTGCCCCGTTTACCACTCTCGTTTTCGATGTAGAGCTGAAAAAAATTAAATAATAGGAATATTTCGTAGCGACAGGGCATTTCGTAGCGTTAGCCCTGTCGCCACGGGTTATTTGTCAAAATTCTTGGCCTCTTCCCAAATTACGTTCATTTCGTCCAGAGACATATCGTGTAAGCTTTTTCCTTTTTGCAACGTTTGCGATTCTAAATAGTTGAATCGCTTGGTAAATTTTTTGTTTGTACGTTCCAGCGCTGTCTCCGGATCTACATTGTATAGCCGGGCAGCATTTATTAAACTAAAAAACAGGTCGCCAAACTCGGCTTCAATTTTTTCTTGCGAACTGTTTTCGGCAATTTCCTCTTTTACCTCTTCAAGCTCCTCGGCTACCTTGTCCCAAACTTGTTCGCGCTCTGTCCAGTCAAAACCTACTCCACGCACTTTTTGCTGTATCCGGTTGGCTTTTACCAGTGCTGGTAGCGACTTGGGAACGCCTTCGAGTACGCTGTTTTTGCGCCCTTTTTCTTTCAGTTTTAGTGCTTCCCAGTTTTGCTCTACTTCGGTGGCAGTTTGGGCGTTGGTATTACTGTATATATGCGGGTGACGGTATTTTAGCTTTTTGTTCAGTCCCTCCATTACATCTTTAATGGTGAACCAGTCTTTTTCGGCACCAATTTTCGAGTAAAAAACAATATGTAGTAGAATGTCGCCCAGCTCTTTTTTTATCTCTTCGCCATCTTGTTCAATTATTGCATCGGCAAGTTCGTACGTTTCTTCTATGGTGAGGTTGCGGAGGCTTTCCAGCGTTTGTTTTTTGTCCCACGGGCATTTTTCCCGCAACTCATTCATTATTGTAATTAGCTCGGTAAACGTTTGAAGCGTTTCTTGGTTTCCTTCCTGTATCATCAGTCAAATAGCGATTTTTGTTGTGATAGCTGGTCCGGATCAAATACGGTTTCAACTGTCCAGCTCGACGGTTCTTTTGTGCTAAAATCTTTTAATTTGCTTACAACGAGTTTGTTAAGATCAGATTTTCTGAATGCTTCCAGATAATCGTCATCTTTCCAAATCATAAACATAAACAAATTATTCTCATCGTCCTTATCTTTCAAAATGTCGAAATGCCTGCACCCTTCAATGCTGATAATTTCATCTTTGATGGTTTTCATAAAGACTTCGAAGTCTTTTGAGGACGCTTTTTCAATCTTAAATTTGGTAATTCGTGTAATCATGTGAATGTAATTTTAATTCGATCGCCTAATCGTAACCCTAACGATTTGTATGCCGGGAAGTTCATTTGTGCAATTTCAAGAAGCGAGGCGCTGTTAAATATCGCTATAAGTTCATTGATGCTCTCTTCGTAGCCTTTGTATATTCGTTCCAGCCCCTGATCTTTTCCTTTTAGTAAAATCGAAAAGTCGCGATTTTGGCGTACTTCATTAAATGTTTTTTCGGTAATATTGGTAATAATGTTTCCATATCCATCAATGTGGATAATAATTCCAATTAGTTCATTGTTAACGTATTGTGGTCTTAAATAATTCATTTCCCGCAGTGTGTATGGTTCGCCCAGTCCATCGATGGTGTGTTTTTGAGTAATATGGCAAATGGCTTTCGAAATATAGTGCAATTCGGGGAATGTTGGTGTATTAAATTCTTGGGTGGTAATCATTACCGCCTTATAGTTTTTTCCTTGCGTAATCAGGTTCATGGTTCCCGAATTGGGAGAAATAAAAAAATGATTGTCGAAGCTTACCGCGATGTAAGGAACCGGATTGGTGTTTTGGTTATTTACGGTATTTACATGAATGGTGTTTTTGGGGTAATAATGGTAACTGTTGCGTAAAACAAATGCAGCCTCTTTGTATTGGAATTGTTCTATATGATGATTAATATCGATCAGGTTTGTCGGAGACTCGCAGCGATTAATAATAGTGCCTTTAAGGGCTCCTAAATAGTAATCGCTTTTGTGCCAGTCTGTTATGAATGTAATGTTCTGCATAAAATTTCTTATCATCCGTTGCAAGGCTTTGCGCTTCGCCGTAACCAATCTATTTTTGCCAATGTTTTGCAGGCTTTATTTCCTAAAAATAGTACCTATTTCAATCGGTATTTATTCATTCATTATTTTGCCCGGTATTTTAAGTTTGTAATATAGTTATTATCAGCATAAAAGACCTTACAAAACTTCTTTAAAATAAAAACTTCAGAAGACACTATATCCGTTTATGAATTTGGTGTCGACTAATTATTTTTCTTTATTTTTGCTACCGCGATGCGCAACAAATTTCGATCAAAATTAGCAATAATAAATGAATTTGTGCGCAAGCATTTTTTCTAAATTGTGTGCGCAATAATAGTATGCTGATGTAGTGAACCATAGAATATAAACACAAATAAAATATATGATAGAAAAAGAAATTCAGATTTCGAATATCGAATTAATCGATTTGTATGGAGTTAATGATGCCAAATTGGATGTAATACGGGAACTGTTTCCAAAAATTCGCATTGTGGCACGTGGCGATATGATTAAGGTGATGGGCGATCCGGACGAAATAGTGTTTTTTGAGCAGAAACTGAATGAACTGATTGAATTTTATCATAAATACAATAAATTAACCATCGACGATATTAATCGGTTGGTCAACGAATATCCGCCGGCACACGATGATGATTTGAAACGAAACGACGTGCTTGTTTTTGGTCGCAATGGCAAACCCATAACTGCACGCACGAAAAATCAGCGAAAGCTAGTACAGGCAGTTAATACCAGCGATTTGGTGTTTGCAATTGGGCCTGCCGGATCAGGAAAGACGTATACTGCCATTGCATTGGCCGTGAGGGCATTGAAAAATAAAGAAGTGCGTAGAATTATTTTAAGTCGCCCGGCAGTGGAAGCGGGAGAGAACCTTGGGTTTTTACCCGGCGATTTAAAGGAGAAAATTGACCCGTACCTTCAGCCACTTTATGATGCACTTAACGATATGCTGCCGGCGCGTAAGCTGGAAAGCTACCTCGAAGAGGGAACTGTACATATTGCTCCACTGGCTTTTATGCGAGGGCGCACCCTCGACGATGCTTTTGTAATTCTCGATGAAGCGCAGAATACCACGGTTAATCAACTGAAAATGTTCCTAACCCGAATGGGAGAGCATTCAAAAATGCTAATTACCGGCGATGTAACCCAAATAGACCTCCCGGGTCGCATGGAAAGTGGGCTGATGCATGGAGTGAGATTATTGAAAAACATTCAGGGAGTGAACACTGTTTATCTCGATGAGAACGATATTGTGCGTCACCGTTTGGTAAAGGAAATTGTTTTGGCGTATCAGAAAGATCGCGACAGCAAAACAGACGCCAAGCCAAGCAGTAACCGAAACAAAAAACCTGAAAAAGATTCAAAATAACAAATGTGCCAATGTGAGGTAGAACAGAAATGAGGTAGTAAGCAAGGGGTGTTTGTGGAGCGAGGGCAAAGGTTTGCATACCTAGCAATTTTTCTTTTAATTAATTGATAAATAGCAGTTTTACTATGGAAACGTTAACCAAGAGTAACTTTAAGTTCGACAAACAAAAAAGTGTGTACAACGGCAAAGTGCGCGATGTGTACAACATCGACGATCAGTATTTGGCCATGGTGGTCAGCGACCGTATTTCGGCATTCGATGTGGTGCTTCCGCAGGGCATCCCCTTTAAGGGACAGGTGCTTAACCAAATTGCAGCTACATTTTTAGATGCTACTTCCGACATTGTTCCCAACTGGAAAATTGCCATGCCCGACCCGAATGTTACTATAGGCCATTTGTGCGAGCCTTTTAAAGTAGAGATGGTTGTGCGAGGCTACTTAACCGGCCATGCCTGGCGCGAATACAAAGCCGGGAAACGCGAATTGTGTGGGAACAAATTGCCCGAGGGCATGAAAGAACATCAGAAATTCGATAAACCCATTATTACGCCTACTACAAAAGAAGATGTGGGGCACGATGAGGATATTAGTCGCGAAGAGATTTTAAAGCAAGGCCTCGTGTCCGAAAGCGATTATCAACTATTGGAAGAGTACACCTTGAAACTATTTGAGCGCGGCACAAAAATGGCTGCAGATAAAGGTCTTATTTTGGTTGATACAAAATATGAATTTGGGAAAAAAGATGGGAAGATATACCTGATCGATGAAATTCACACGCCGGATTCCAGTCGTTACTTCTATGCTGATGGCTACCTCCAGCGGTTAGAGAGAGGCGAAAAGCAAAAGCAATTATCGAAAGAATTCGTTCGCGAGTGGCTCATAGAAAATGGTTTTCAGGGACAAGAGGGGCAGCAAGTGCCCGAAATGTCGCCCGAACGTGTACAAGAGGTTTCGGAACGTTACATAGAGTTGTATGAGAAAATCATTGGCGAAAAATTTGTGAAAGGCGATATTAGCGATCTGCAAAACCGCATTCAGCAGAATACCGCCAATGCACTGGCAAAGCTGTTCTAAAATAACTAAAGTGATTAGAGAGGTCGGGGGCGTTTTTTATTCGCATCATTGTTATATAGCCTCAGCAAGCGACCGGCATGCATTTTGAGTGCATGATTTATATGTTATTGTATTATTTCAGTGGTTATGCCCGCTTGATATAGCAGTACAACGAGTTGGTAAAGCCTTGAAAAGTAGAGCGTTATGAGAGAGTGGAATGGAGTACAGACTTCATTCCGCTTTTTTTATTCTAAATTCTCGAGAAGCGATGCAGCTTCTTGGTTAAGGGCATCGCTGTATTCATTGGACTGTGTTTCGAGTGCTTGCTTTAGGAGCCGAATAGCACGATCTCTATTTTTCATCTTTAATTGTATCTTCCCTGCTTCCACCAGCGACTTTTTGTGGTAGTATTCTCCCGAATTGGGGTGTTTTAGTACTTGATGGTAATAGCTTAAGGCTTTACTTGTGTCGTTTAATGCATTGGAAATGCGTCCCATTCGGTAATAGTATTCTGCCTGTTGCGCATCGCTCAGGTTTTTTGTGTTGGTTTGTAAACCAATTGTGCAGGCCTTTGAATAGTTTCCTCCATCGAACAAAAGCCTCATTTGTAGCAATGTGCTGTGGTATTGCTTATCGGCTTCTTTTTCTGCCTGTCGGTCGGTAAACGTGTAGGTGTTGCCTCTTTCAAAAATCAATTTCGGGTAATGCTTATAAGGTTGCTGATGAATTATGGCGATCCACATTTTGCGCAAAAGCGCGCTTTTTATAAAGCTTCCTGTGGCTTGCTGAAATAAAAATTTGTCGAAATAGTAATTCGCTTTTTGGTACTGCCCTAAATTCAGAAGTGCATTACCTTTATAATAGTAGTTGATGGGTAGGTTGCTTCTCAGCGTATCGATATTTTTCAGGGTGTTTAGTGCGTTTTGCGGCTGATTATTTTTCAGGTAGTAATTTGCAATGAGTAACGCAGTTACTGCGTTCGTGTTTTGCTCTTTTCGTGGTTCTTGTTTGTTCACAACGGTTTGCCTGAATACGTCGATTGTCCGCGAAAGCTCAGTTTCCGGTTGGTTGCCTTTCTGCGGAAGGTCAATGGGGCTGAAACCTGCCAGCCTTAGTGTTTTGTAATATGATGCGGGAATGGATTGGTGCAGAGCATTAAATAGATTGATGCATGCTTGAATTTCGGGTGTGCCGGCCGATGATTTTTCTAGTAGGTTGTGGGTTTTGTAGGCACTGAATAGTGCCGGTAGGTAGGCTTTTTCGTAACTTTTTATCAGTGTTTTAGACAGGTTTGCCCAAATGGCTTCATCGTTGGATATGTTTGAGTAGCCTAAAATTTGTGTGCCAATGGCAAGGGCTTCTTTGCGTGGCTGGTCTTGCCCGGAGATTAAAGCTTCAAGGGTTTTCGACAGGAGTAGGGCGTTGTGGCTATCAATGTTGTGAGCCGAGGTTTTCGTGT
>JAWOEM010000065.1:0-3903 GCA_046482785.1 Salinivirgaceae bacterium | reverse complement strand
AACCGTATTGCCACCAAAGGCATATGACAAATTAAGCAGCCGCTTAGTTCCAAATCAGAACTACGAGAAAATTGGCAAAATGATTAAAGAGCACATTGAAAAAATTGCTCCCAAATCGGTGAAAGTAGATGTAAGCGTATTGCACGGCGGACAAGCATATGTGTGTCCGATCGATATTCCTGCCTACAGAGCAGCAGAGCAAGCATTTGAAGAAGCCTTTGGTAAAACACCGGTTCCGGTACGTAGTGGTGGTAGTATTCCTATTATTTCTACATTCGAATCTGTACTTGGAACAAAGTCGGTTCTCATGGGATTTGGCTTGGAAAGCGATGCCATTCACTCGCCAAACGAGAACTATCCGCTTTATAACTTCTATAAAGGAATTGAAACCATTCCACTATTCTACAAGTATTTCTCACAAATAAAAAAGTAGATTAACTGAAATAGATTGAAAAGCAACCTGCCAATGAGGTAGGTTGCTTTTTTATATTGTATTTTTGTTGCTCGAAAAGTATTTTAATAATGGTTATCCGCTTCTGTATCAAATATAGTTTTGACTTTATTGAACTCCCCTTCGCGGCAGTGCCTCACATGCCTCGTATCTGTCAGTTGGCGGAATAGAGCAGAACAGTAGATTCTCATTATCCCTGATCCTCTACAGGTGCAAAAACGGATATTCATATCTAATAAAAAAACAATGGAACAACCACTCCATAAAAAGAAACCAATAATTATAGCCGGCCCTTGCAGTGCCGAAAGTCGCGAGCAGGTATTAGCCACAGCAAAAGAGTTGAGTGCTTCGCCATTTATTACAGCTTTTCGCAGCGGCGTGTGGAAACCACGCTCCCGTCCCGGCTCATTCGAAGGTATTGGTGCCGAGGCTTTGGAATGGCTAAAAGAGGTAAAAACACGATATAATTTACCCCTTGCCGTAGAAGTGGCCACTCCGAAACATGTAGAGCAAGCGCTAAAAGCCGGAGTCGATTATTTATGGATTGGTGCCCGCACCACGTCAAATCCCTTTTCGGTGCAAGAACTAACCGCGGCGTTGGCCGGATGCAAGTGTTCCATTATGGTAAAAAACCCGGTTAACCCGGATCTTGAATTATGGATTGGCGCTATTGAGCGATTCCTGAAAACAGGAAGTGTCAATGTAATGGCCATTCATCGAGGATTTTACCCATATGAAGAAACGCTGTTCCGGAATATTCCCAAGTGGGAAATGCCCATTGAGCTAAAAACACGCATGCCCGATATTCCCATTATTTGCGATCCATCGCATATTGCAGGTAACAGAGAATTGGTTCCCGAGGTTGCGCAGTACGCACTCGATCTGAATTTCGATGGCTTAATGGTCGAGTCGCACGTCGATCCCGACAATGCATTAAGCGATGCCCATCAGCAACTTACACCAAATAGGTTAATTGAAATGCTCAACGCTCTTCATTTTCGCAGCGATGAGGATGAGGCTTTTTCTATGGGCGATTTGGATAATTTTCGAAATCAAATTGACTCCATCGATTCGCAAATTATTGAGCTTCTGGCTCAGCGTATGGATGTTACCCGGAAAATAGGAGAGTACAAGGCAAAGCACAATATTGCAGCTTTTCAGCTCAATAGGTGGAAAAAAATAATCCGGTCGCGCATGGAAACCGGATCATTGTTGGGATTATCGAAAAGTTTCGTTAAAAAGATGCTACAAAGCGTTCATAAAGAATCTATTCGCGTACAAAGCGAATTGATGAAACAGCACGAAAAGAAGTAACACCGTCGATAACACCAAATTTTGGTGTTTTAGGGATTGAAATGAAATTAGTAATCCGTTTTAACGAAGTTATTTTTGCTCTTTTCCCTTACGACAACGGCGATAACTTAAATGTATAGCTTTCCATTACCGGATTCGAAAGAATTTTCTTACATGCTTCTTCCACTTTTTCACTGGCATGTTGCTCATTGTCGGCTTCCATTTCCAATGTAATGTGCTTACCAATGCGCACATTTGCTACACTTTTGTAGCCAATGTTGTGCATGCTGCTGGTTACGGCTTTTCCTTGGGGGTCGAGCAATGCTTTCAAGGGCATTACGTCAATTTCTGCAATAAATTTCATTTTTATTTGCCTTTATAGTTTAACATTTGTTGTATTCCTGATAGTAAAATATAGACCATAATAATATAGACTCCGGCCGTGTACTGAAACAAAATAATGGCCGCTATAGACCAAAGTATGAGTAACCCGGAATAAATGAGACGAGTACCGTGCCATTTTTTTAATCCGAAAAGTGTAACCGGCGAAACCATTAATATGCTAAAGAATAAAATTACGGGGTACACAAACCAAATACGAATAAAGTCGGGGTTCTGTACCAGTAAAAATGCGAATGAAACCTGAAAAAGGGCATTGGCCGGCGTTGGAAGGCCTTTGAAATCGATTGTTTGACTATCGTCTACATTGAACTTAGCCAGACGTAGAGCCGAAAAAGCTACCAATAAAAAGGGGAAAAACGGAGCGGCTTGCTGTAAAATGGTGTTGGCCTGTTCGCACACAGGAAGCCCCGATTGCAACACATGAACCAACATAAAGGCCGGAGCCATGCCAAACGTAATAAGATCTGCCAGCGAGTCGAGCTGAGCGCCAATGGGTGATCCAGCCTTGAGGATACGGGCAGCAAACCCATCGAAAAAGTCGAAAATAGCGCCCGCCAAAATAAGTCCAGCAGCCCATTCCAGTTTTCCTTGCATGGCAAAATATACCGCTAGTGCGCCACTGAGCAGGTTAAATAAGGTAATAATGTTTGGAATATATGATCTGAACATAATGTTTAATTCCTTTTTTTTATATTTACAGCAATAAAATGCCACAAATTTAAGTTAAAAAATGCAGTAGCACCTAAAATCCTTAAATAATATTATTTTACATCGATTAAAGGTGCACATTTATAAATACGGATTTAAACATATGCTAAAAAATACATTCATAACGATCTCTCTACTTGTTTTTTCAGCTTTTGCCATGGGGCAATCGGCGCCAAAATACAGTAACGAGTTTCTCTCAATTGGTATTGGAGCGCGTGCTTTGGGTATGGGCAATGCCGTTGTGGCATCAACCAACGATGTGTATGCCACATACTGGAACCCGGCATCATTATTAAATTCAGAAAACGATGTGCAGGCCGGATACATGCACTCCGAATATTTTGCCGGAATCGGAAAACACGATTATGGCGCTGTTTCTTACAAAATCGACGATCGGCAAAGCATTGGATTATCCATGGTGCGTTTTGGAATCGATAATATTCCCAACACGCTGGAGCTGATCGATGCCGAAGGAAATATCCGGTACGACCGTGTAACAAACTTTTCGGTGGCCGACTATGCATTCCTTTTATCTTACGCCCGCGATTTTGGCATTGAAGGCTTGCAGGTGGGCGGAAATGCAAAAATCATTCGTCGCATTACCGGCGATTTCGCCGATGCATGGGGATTTGGCCTCGATGTGGGCGCCACTTACGATTATAAAGGATGGAAACTGGCTGCCCTTGCTCGCGATGTAACATCTACGTTTAATGCCTGGTCGTTTAACCAAGACGAACTGGCTCGTGCTTTTGAACTTACCGGAAATACCCTTCCCGAAAATTCGCTGGAGGTTACCCTCCCAAAATTTATTCTCGCCGTATCAAAATCATTTTCCATAAAAGAAAAATTTAATTTAGTGGCTGAGGCCAATATCGATCTTACCACCGATGGAAAGCGCAATGTATTGGTAAAGACAGACTTTGTAAGTATGGATCCCCACGTTGGGTTGGAGCTCGATTACAGCAAAATATTTTTTGTACGTGGCGGGTTCATCAATTTGCAAAAAGAGCAAAAAGACGATAGCGATAAAGACGTATTTACGCTTCAGC
>JAWOEM010000272.1:0-10873 GCA_046482785.1 Salinivirgaceae bacterium | reverse complement strand
CTAAAGCCGATAAACAGCCAGAAAAATGCCATATGCAGCACTGCCAGCAAACGATTGACAAAGCTGCGCTGGATTTGCCAGCGCACCGTGTGTAACAGTGCCAGAGCAGCCAGTGGGATATCGATGATAAACAGCCACTGGGTCAGGTGCTTCTGTTCCAGCAGAAAATGCAGTGCACAGCCGCTGATAAAAATCCACAGGCTGGCGCGGGGCTGGAACAGTTGATAGTTATCCAGCACATTGGTGGTAAAAAATGGCAGCATACGATGGCTGACGCTAAACAGTATGGGCAACAGAAACAGCTCAACTCTTCCAACTCAGTAAGAGATTTTTTTCCAAAGTTACGGAATTTCAATAAGTCATTTTTATTATACACCACAAGTTCGCCTAATGTTTCTACGTCTGCAGCCTTAAGGCAATTTAATGCTCTTACTGACAGGTCGAGATCTACAAGTTTCGTTTTAAGAAGTTGTCTGGTGTGCAGAACTTCTTCATCGAACTCTTCATTTCCATAATCATCGTCGTTATCCAATGTAATTTTCTCATCAGAAAACAGCATGAAATGGTAAATAAGGATTTTTGCAGCCTCTTTTAGTGCGTCTTTTGGGTGAATAGAACCGTCTGTAGTAATTTCAAAGATTAGTTTTTCGTAATCGGTTTTTTGCTCTACCCTGTAATTTTCAATTTCGTATTTCACGTTTTTAATAGGCGTGAAAATTGAATCAGTGGCAATAACTCCAATCGGACTATCTTCTTTAAAATTCTCGTCGGCAGGAACATATCCTCTTCCTTTTTCTACCGTCAAATCTATTTGAAGTTTGACGTCAGATTCCATCTCACAAATAACCAGATCTTTATTAAGTACCTCAAATCCTGACAGGTACTTGTTCATATCACCTGCCACAAACTTATTTTGGCCGTTGATGACAACTGTTACTTTCTCGTTTTCCTGATCTTCAACAGTGCGTTTAAAACGAATTTGTTTAAGATTTAATACGATATCAGTTACATCCTGTATTACACCGGTTATTGAGGAAAACTCATGATCCACTCCCTCGATTTTAACAGATGTAATAGCAAAACCCTCGAGAGAGGCCAATAAGATTCGGCGTAATGCATTTCCAATAGTCATACCATACCCAGGCTCCAACGGACGAAATTCAAACTTTCCGAATGAATCGTCGGCCTCCAACATGATGACTTTGTCTGGCTTTTGAAAAGCTAAAATGGCCATAAATAAATGTTTTACTTAGAATACAATTCAACGATTAACTGTTCTTTAATGTTCTCAGGAATTTCTTCGCGTTCAGGAATATTTGTAAATTTTCCTGTTTTTGCGTCCTGATCCCATTCTAACCATGCGTATCTGTTTGCACGGTTGGTAGCTAAAGCAGTGTTAATCACCTCTAAAGATTTTGATTTCTCTCTTACGCCCACAACATCACCTTGTTTTACCTGATAGGAAGGAATATTAACAACGCTACCGTTAACTGTAATATGACGGTGTCCAACTAATTGGCGTGCTCCTGCTCTAGTAGGAGAAATTCCAAGGCGATAGACAACATTATCGAGCCTTGCTTCAAGCAATTGGAGTAATTCCACACCTGTAACACCCTTACTTCGGTCTGCTTTTTTAAACATGTTGCGGAATTGTCTTTCCAATACACCATAGGTGTATTTTGCTTTTTGTTTTTCTGCTAATTGCAAGCCGTACTCCGACTGTTTCTTTCTCTTCCGTGAGGCGCCATGCTCTCCGGGCGGATAATTCTTTCTTTCAAGATACTTATCCGGTCCGAAGATAGGTTCTCCGAATTTGCGTGCAATTTTTGTTTTTGGTCCAGTATATTTTGCCATTTCTTTTTTCTTTTACACTCAAACAATTATACTCTTCTACGTTTAGGAGGTCTGCATCCGTTGTGTGGTAATGGTGTTTTGTCGATAATCTCGGTAACAACAATACCTTCGTTATGCAGTGTGCGAATGGCAGATTCTCTACCTGCACCCGGCCCTTTAACATACACTTTTACTTTGCGCAAACCAGCATCTCTTGCAATTTTGGCGCAATCGGCAGCAGCTGTTTGAGCTGCATACGGAGTGTTTTTCTTAGAACCTTTGAATCCCATCTTACCTGCAGATGACCAGCTAATAACCTGACCATCCATATTGGTAAGCGTCACTATGATGTTGTTGAAGGACGAATGAATAAATGCCATTCCGATAGCCTCCACTTTAACAACACGCTTCTTACTTGTTTTAGACTTCTGTGCCATATTCTATCTCTCCTATTTGGTAGCTTTCTTTTTGTTCGCAACTGTTTTACGCTTTCCTTTGCGCGTACGGGCATTATTTTGTGTTTTCTGCCCGCGTACAGGTAACCCTGTTCTGTGACGAATACCTCTATAACTAGCGATATCCATCAAACGCTTAATGTTCATTTGAACCATTGAGCGCAATTCTCCTTCCAGAGTGTACTGTTCGTTGATCACAGAACGAAGTGATGCTATTTGCTCATCAGTCCAGTCTTTAACTTTTGTATCTTCATCTACTTTGGCTTTTTTCAGGATTTCCTGTGCGGAACTTTTTCCAATGCCGTAGATATATGTTAAGCCAATAACACCTCTTTTATTTTTCGGTAAATCAACCCCAACTATACGTGCCATAAATTATTGCTTTAATTGAGTTAAGTTTTAATTATCCCTGACGTTGTTTAAACTTGGGATTTTTTTTATCGATTACGTAAAGACGTCCTTTCCGACGTACAATCTTACTGGTTGAACTACGCTTTTTTACTGATGTTCTTACTTTCATTTCAATTAATTTTTGTATCGAAAAGTAATTCGACCTTTGGTTAAATCATAAGGCGACATTTCAACCTTCACTCTATCACCAGGTAAAATTTTGATATAATGCATTCTCATTTTACCACTAATATGAGCTGTGATAACGTGCCCATTTTCTAATTCTACTCGAAACATTGCGTTTGACAGTGCTTCAATGATGGATCCGTCTTGTTCTATTGATGGTTGTTTAGCCATAAATCTCTCTTTTAAATAACTGATCTTTTGCCTTTAATGCGTCCAGATTTTAATAAGCCATCATAGTGTCTCATTAACAAATGACTTTCAATTTGTTGTAACGTATCGAGAACAACTCCTACCATAATTAATAGAGAAGTACCTCCGTAAAAGTTGGCAAACTGATTATTTACACCTGCCAATACAGCGACTGCAGGTAATACAGCTACAATAGCCAGGAATATTGATCCTGGAAGTGTAATTCTCGACATAATGGTGTCGATAAATTCTACTGTTTTTTTGCCTGGTTTAACCCCGGGGATAAAACCACCGTTCTTTTTCATATCATCTGCCATTTGTTTTGGATTAATGGTAATGGCCGTATAAAAATAGGTAAAACCAATAATCAACAATGCGAATGTTATGTTGTACAACAAACTTGTGTAATCTGAGAAGGCTGCTGCAACACTTCCAAGACTATCACTCTCTGCGAAACCTACCAAAACTACGGGCACAAACATGAGTGCTTGTGCAAATATAATAGGCATTACTCCACTTGCGTTAACTTTTAACGGAATGTACTGACGCACACCTCCGTATTGTTTATTACCGACAATTCGCTTTGCGTACTGTACGGGTATCTTTCGTGTTCCCTGTACCAATAAAATGGTTAGCAACACAATAACTCCCAGCATAATCATCTCAACCAGGAACATAACTAATCCACCACCTTGCTCTTCAATACGCGATACAAACTCGGCCGCTAAAGCAAATGGCAATTGAGCGATAATTCCAATCATTATGAGGAGGGAAATTCCGTTTCCAATACCTCGATCGGTAATTTTTTCGCCTAACCACATAACAAACATCGTGCCAGCAGTGAGAATGATAATAGAAGAGATGGTGAAATACGTTCCGCTCAAAATAAATGCCGAGGGCGGTAACTGAGCGTGCAAGTTGGCAATATAGCCTGGAGCCTGTAGGAAAAGAATGATAACCGTTAGATACCTTGTAATTTGGTTAATCTTTCTTCTACCGCTTTCGCCTTCGCGTTGCAGCCTCTGGAAATATGGAATAGCCATACCCAATAACTGTACAACAATAGAGGCAGAGATATAAGGCATAATCCCTAACGCAAAAATTGAAGCATTAGAGAATGCACCACCGGAGAACATATCCAGCAACCCCATAACACCGCTGGAAGTTTGTGCTTGTAAGTTTCCCAGCTGATTTGGATCAACTCCCGGAAGTACAACATGAGCCCCTAAGCGATACACAAGCAAAAGACCTAATGTTGTGAGGATGCGATTACGCAGCTCCTCAATTTTCCAAATGTTTTTGATTGTATCTATAAAACGTTTCATTCATCAAATTTTTTCTGCGGTTCCTTCTAATGCTTCGATTGCCTCTTTGGCTGATTTTGAGAAAGCATCTGCTTTAACAGTGATTTTCTTTGTTAATGTGCCATTACCAAGAATTTTCACGAGTTCATTTTTAGTAATAATTCCTTTACTAAGAAATATCTCACGATCTATAGTAGTTACATTTAACTTTTCAGCCATTTCCTCAAGGGTATCCAGATTAACTGGTTTGTAGGCTACTCTACTTCTGTTGTGAAAACCAAATTTGGGTACACGTCTTTGTAGAGGCATCTGACCACCTTCAAAACCTATTTTCTTTGAATATCCTGAACGAGACTTTGCGCCTTTGTGACCGCGCGCGGCAGTGTCGCCACTTCCAGAGCCTTCTCCTCTACCAAGTCGCTTGCTCTTTTTGCTTGTTTCTGCCGGTTTCAGGTTACTTAAATCCATATCAATAATTTTTAATTGATTTCTTCTACTATTACCAAGTGCTCTACTTTTTTAATCATTCCTCGCACTACATTGTTGTCTTCTTGTTCAACAGTGTGGCGGATCCGTTTCAGCCCTAATGCCTCGACAGTAAGTTTTTGCCTTTTAGTAGAGCCAATGATACTGCGTATCTGTGTTATTTTTAATTTCGCCATGTTTGTAGATTTCTATCCGTTAAATACTTTCTCAAGAGCAATTCCACGGTCATTTGCAACCGTATATGCATCACGCATTTCCATTAACCCTTTCAAAGTAGCCTTCACTACGTTGTGTGGGTTTGATGAACCTTTCGATTTGGCTAAAACATCTTTCACACCAACACTCTCGAGAACTGCACGCATCGCACCACCGGCTTTTACTCCAGTACCACTGGAAGCGGGCAACATCAACACATGAGCTCCACTGTAACGTGCAACCTGTTTGTGCGGAATAGTATCGTTGATAATAGGCACTTTCACAAGATTTTTCTTAGCATCATCGATAGCTTTAGAAATGGCTGTAGTTACTTCTCCGGCTTTTCCTAAGCCGTGACCCACGATACCATTTTCATCGCCCACCACTACTATTGCGGCAAAACTGAAGGTGCGTCCCCCTTTTGTAACTTTCGTTACGCGGTTAATGGCTACCAATCGGTCTTTTAATTCTAAATCGCTAGTTTTAATTCTTCTTATAGACATAAGCTTAAAATTTTAATCCTCCTTTTCTGGCTCCTTCAGCCAAAGATTTAACACGACCATGGTACAAATATCCGTTACGATCGAATACAATTTTACTAATGCCCTTTTCGATAGCCCTTTTAGCAACACTTTCGCCCACAAAATTAGCGATTTCTATTTTAGTTCCCTTCTTATCGGCCAAATCTTTATTGCTTGAGCTAGCCGAAACCAGGGTTTTACCATTTAGATCATCTATAACTTGAACGCTTATATGTTTATTACTGCGATATACAGACATACGGGGCATTTCAGGCGTTCCGAAGATTTTTCTTCGGATCCGCTTTTTGATTTTTAATTTTCTTTTGTGCTTATCAAAAGCCATAATTCCGTAGTTTATTTATTAAACACTTGATGCAGATTTACCTGCTTTTCTGCGAAGTACTTCGCCTACAAATTTAATACCTTTTCCTTTGTAAGGTTCAGGCTTCCGAAGCGAACGTATTTTAGCAGCCACTTGTCCGATTAGTTGTTTATCGCAACTTTCTAAAGTAACAAATGGATTGGCTCTTTTTTCTGCTTTGGCTGTAACTTTTACTTCTTCGGGAAGTTCGAAATAAATATTGTGCGAATACCCAATACTTAACTCGAGTAATTGACCTTTAGCTTCTGCTCTATAGCCTACTCCAACGAGTTCCATTTCAATTTTGTAGCCTTCAGAAACACCATTAACCATATTGTTCACTAACGATCGGTACAGGCCATGCATAGCTCTCTCGGTTCGTCCTTCACCGGGTCGAACCAAAACAATTTGGTTCTCCTCGAGATTTACGTCAATGCCGCCTTTAATTTCTTGTGAAAGTGTTCCTTTCGGACCTTTTACGGTAAGAATATTATTTTTATCGACATCAACAGTAACACCTTGAGGTACTTTTATCGGCAATTTACCTATTCGTGACATTTTCTAACTTTTTTAATATACGTAACATAAAACTTCGCCACCGATGCCTTTTTTTCTCGCCTCTTTATCTATCATAATACCTTGTGAGGTAGACATAATAGAAATTCCAAGGCCGTTTAAGACACGGGGTATTTCCTGAGTTCCTGCATATTTGCGTAAACCAGGACGACTAACACGTTGAATGTCTTTGATAACCGGCTCTTTTGATTCTTTGATGTATTTTAGAGCTATTTTAATAGTTCCTTGATACCCGGTATCTTCAAATTTATAGTTAAGTACGTAGCCTTGATCGAAAAGAATTTTTGTAATTGCTTTTCTCAGATTTGAGGCTGGTATCTCAACCACTTTATGTTTAGCCATTGACGCATTTCGAATGCGTGTAATAAAATCACCTATTGGATCAGTAATCATTTCTCTTCACTTTAGTTATTACCAACTTGCTTTCTTAATTCCGGGAATTAAACCATTGTTTGCTAATTCGCGGAAGTTAATTCTACTAATTCCAAACTGACGCATGTAGCCCTTTGGTCTTCCAGTCAACTGGCATCTGTTATGCAACCGCACCGGTGAAGCGTTTTTAGGCAATTTCTGCAACCCTTCATAATCGCCTTCTGCTTTCAAACGGGCACGTTTTTCTGCATACTTTTCGACAAGTTTGGCGCGTTTTCTTTCACGCGCTTTCATTGATTCTTTAGCCATACCTAGTTCTTTTTTGCGTTTTTAAAAGGAATACCGAAGTGTTTCAACAGTGCATACCCTTCTTCATCGGTTGGAGCACTGGTCACAAATGTGATATCCATACCTAAAATAGTATTGATTTTATCAATATCAATTTCGGGAAAGATAATTTGTTCTGAAATTCCGAGCGAGTAGTTGCCTTTACCATCTAATTTTGATTTCACACCTTTAAAGTCACGGATACGTGGGAGTGAAACAGCGATTAAGCGCTCAAGGAAATCGTACATTTTATCTTTTCTCAAGGTAACAGTGACGCCAATAGGCATGTGTTTTCTCAGCTTGAAGTTAGAAATATCTCGTTTCGATAAAGTTTGGATGGCTTTCTGTCCAGCAATAGCAGTGAGCTCTTTCTGTGCGGCATCGATAATTTTTTTATCGGATACAGCTTGTCCAACACCTTGATTGATCACGATTTTTTCTAGTCTCGGTACCTGCATGATGGATTTATACTTAAATTCATTCTGCAATGCAGGTACGATTTCGTCTACGTATTTTTTTCTTAAATTAGGAACGTAAGCCATTACTTGATCTCCTCTCCTGATTTTTTGGAATAACGAACTAACTTATTTTTCTCATTAAGCTTGCGTCCAACACGTGTGGGCTCACCAGATTTGGGGTCGATTAACATCAGGTTAGAGATGTGTATCGAGCCTTCCTTTTTAACAATACCTCCATTGGGGGTATCAGCATTTGGTTTGGTGTGTTTAGAAATCATATTGACTCCTTCAACAATAGCCCTTTGCTTAATTACATCTATTTCGAGCACGCGTCCTTTTTGCCCCTTGTGTTCTCCAAGGTTTACAAAGACGGTGTCTCCTTTTTTGATATGAAGTTTCTTTTGCATGTCTTTAAGTTTATTAAAGTACTTCTGGTGCCAATGAAACAATTTTCATATTTTTTTCCCGAAGTTCTCTTGGAACCGGTCCGAAAATACGAGTACTTCTAATTTCTCCGGCAGCATTTAAAAGGACGCAAGCGTTGTCGTCAAAGCGGATGTAAGATCCATCTGGACGTCTTACTTCTTTTTTTGTACGTACTACAATAGCTTTGCTTACAGTTCCTTTTTTCATTTCACCTGATGGGAGTGCACTTTTAACGGCAACCATTAACAGGTCACCTATGGAAGCATACTTTTTCTTAGAACCACCAAGTACGCCGATGCATAGTACTTCTTTAGCACCGCTATTATCGGCTACACCTAATCTTGATTCGGTTTGTATCATGGTTACTTAGCTCTTTCTATAATTTCTACTAATCTCCAGTTCTTTGATTTGCTCAATGGTCTAGTTTCCATTATGCGAACTGTATCTCCTATATTACAGGTATTATCCTCATCATGGGCTTTGAAACGACTGCTTTTACTCACAAATTTCCCATAAATTGGGTGTTTCATTTTACGACGTACTTCCACGACGATGGATTTATCCATTTTGTCGCTAACGACAATACCTATACGTTCTTTACGCAGATTTCTATTTTCCATCATCTAACTATTATTCGTTTGTTTGTTTAATCTCTCGCTGGCGTTTCTCGGTTAATAACCGAGCCACGTCTTTACGCACAATCTTTATCTGATTGGGATTATCCAGTGGCGATACGGCATGGTTCAGTTTCAACCGTGTTAGCATTGTTTTAGTATCATCAATGCGCTCCAACAGTTCCTGATCAGTTAATTCTTTTATCTCCGACATTTTCATAACGCTACCTCTTATTAATTTTGATCGTAATCACGACGTACTACAAAACGAGTACGTACGGGTAATTTCTGAGCTGCCAAGCGTAATGCTTCTTTTGCAATATGCAATGGTACGCCTTCGGCTTCAATAATAATGCGACCCGGTGTAACGGGTGCCACAAAACCTTCCGGTGCTCCTTTACCTTTACCCATCCTAACTTCGGCAGGTTTTTTAGAAATTGGTTTGTCCGGAAAAATTCTGATCCAGATCTGTCCCTGACGTTGCATGTAACGTGTCACAGCAACACGGGCAGCTTCTATTTGTCTACCGGTAATCCAGTGGGAATCTAAAGTTTTAATTCCAAATGAACCAAATGCTAATTGGTTTCCTCTTTGGGCATTGCCCTTCATTCGACCTTTCTGGACTCTACGGTGTTTAGTCTTTTTTGGCTGTAACATAACGACTAATCGATTTTATTAGTTACTTCTTTCTTCGTTTACCACCTTTACGATTGTTGGGTTGCCCAACATTCGGCGAAAGGTCTCTTTTTCCATAAACTTCACCTTTGAAAATCCACACTTTCACTCCAAGCAACCCTACTTTTGTTAGTGCTTCTCCTAAGGCGTAATCTATATCTGCTCTCAACGTATGCAAAGGAATGCGTCCTTCTTTGTAGGTTTCTGAGCGAGCCATTTCAGCTCCTCCCAATCGACCACTAATCTGAATTTTGATTCCTTCTGCTCCCATTCTCAAAGATGATGCGATGGCCATTTTAATGGCTCTTCTGTATGAAACACGTCCTTCTAATTGACGAGCGACATTATTTGCCACTAAAGTTGCATCGAGTTCAGGTCTTTTAATTTCAAAGATGTTTATCTGAACTTCTTTTTTGGTAAGCTTTTTCAACTCCTCTTTGAGTTTATCTACTTCCTGACCACCTTTACCAATGATAATACCCGGACGTGCCGTATGAATAGTAATGGTAATAAGTTTAAGTGTTCTTTCTAAGATAATTCTTGAAATACTGGCTTTTGTCAGACGTGCTTTAAGATAGGTTCTTATCTTATTATCCTCAACGAGTTTCTCCTCCTGGCGATTTCCGCCGAACCAATTAGACTCCCATCCTCTGATGAATCCTAAGCGGTTGCCTATTGGATTAGTTTTTTGTCCCATCTAATTACTCTTTTTCGGTTTGATTATAACTATCCAATACAATTGTCACGTGGTTAGAGCGCTTACGTATTCTATGAGCTCTTCCCTGTGGGGCTGGCCTCAATCTTTTCAACACTCTGGCTGAGTCTACGTATGCCTCTTTAACAATAAGGTTGGCATCCTCTAAGCGAGCACCTTCGTTTTTGTTCTCCCAGTTGGCAATAGCACTTTTAAGTAGTTTTTCTACTCGTTTGGCAGCCTCTTTTGGGGTAAACTTAAGTATATCTAGTGCCTCGTTTACTTCTACTCCACGTATTAAGTCAACAACTAATCTCATTTTACGAGGTGAGGTTGGACAATTGCGTAGAACGGCATAGTAACGGTTTTTCCGTTCTTCTTTTAGTTTTTCTGCTCGTATTCTTTTCTTTGCACCCATTATTTCTCTCTTTTAAAATTATCTCTGTTTACCACCGTGACCACGGAACTGACGGGTAGGTGCAAATTCGCCTAGTTTATGACCTACCATGTTCTCGGTGACGTATACAGGAATAAATTTATTGCCATTATGTACGGCAATAGTGTGGCCTACAAAATCAGGCGATATCATTGAAGCTCGTGCCCAGGTTTTAATTACCTGTTTTTTAGTGGACTCATTCAATTTGAGTACCTTCCGCTCGAGTTTATAGTCAATAAAAGGCCCTTTTTTTAATGATCTGCTCATAATCTCTTCAGTTATGCATTATTTTTTTCGACGCTCAACAATAAACTTGTTCGAATATTTCTTTGGTGTACGTGTTTTATAACCTTTTGCAGGTAATCCCTTGCGTGA
>JAWOEM010000234.1:0-2523 GCA_046482785.1 Salinivirgaceae bacterium | reverse complement strand
TGAAGACCGTTTCAGTTGGGTCACCAAACCGGCTCTCAAAGGTCTGCACTGGCTGAACCGCAACACCAGGGACGGGTCCAGAAAAAATATCAGTGCCCACTATGATCTGGGCAATGACCTGTTCGAGGCGTTTCTCGACCCTACAATGATGTATTCATCGGCCATCTATCCCAGCGCTGAGGCATCGTTGGAGGAAGCGGCTGTCCACAAGCTCGATACCATCTGCAGGAAACTTGAATCGCACTGATTATTCTGGTGCTTTTTGGCGGTAAAAAAATTCCCGAACTCATGCGCGGATTGGGCAAAGGCGTTAAAGAATTTAAAGATGCCAGCAAAGAAACGCGAGATACGTTTAATGAGGAGAAAGACGATCTGAATAGCTCAATAAACGGAGACGATGAGGAGTCAAACGCCGATAAGGGCAAACGCAAATAGTATTTTTTTGATAAACGCTGTTGAGTTAGAAACACATGCTTGGTTTATTTTCAAATAAGAAGCAAAATCCCGATGATATGACATTTTTTGAGCATCTGGAAGTTTTGCGGTTTACCATTATTCGCTCTGTTCTGGGCATTATGGTGTTTGCTATTCTGGCATTTGTGTTCAAAGATTTTATTTTCAACACTGTTATACTCGGCCCGCAAAAGGCCGATTTTTTTACCAATCGGTTGCTTTGCAAGTTGGGCGATATAATTGGGTCGTCGGCTATTTGTATGAATCAAACTCCAATAAAAATAATTAATATAGAAATTGCCGGGCAGTTTAAATCGCATCTCACCATTTCTATGGTTGCCGGCTTGGTGTTGGGCATGCCAATTGTCTTGCGCGAGATATGGACGTTTGTAAAACCGGCTTTGCAAGGTGGCGAGCGCCGCGGTTATTACTTTTCATTGTTTCTGTCCTCGGTGCTTTTTTTTACCGGCGTCGCTTTTGGTTATTTCTTACTTAGCCCCATCACCGTCGATTTTTTAAGTACGTACGTGCTCGATAGTAGCATCGAAAATCAGATTCGTATAGGTTCTTATGTTCGCATAGTTAGTATGCTTGGGCTAATTTCAGGAATTGTATTTGAAATGCCGTTGGTCATTATTTTTCTCGCGGCCAACCAAATAGTTACAACCAAAATGCTGCGGAAATACCGTAAGCATGTTATTATTTTCTTTTTTGTGCTGTCCGCCGTTATTACGCCACCCGATGTTATTAGTCAGTTTATTCTGGCCATACCCATGCTTTTACTTTATGAAATGTGTATACGCATTGCACGAATAATTGAGCGTAGGCGTTACCGCGTGTAAGTTTCCGCGTTTATTGTGGAGGTTCATCTGTAGGAATAACAGGAATGCGAGCCACAAAATTGTTGTTTTCAATTTTTGTGCTGATGGGTGTTTCGGTTAAATATCGATAGCGATTTTGTAAGTTCTTAATGCCGAAGCCTGATGGTCTTTCATAATTGCTTCGTGGGTTGAAATTGTTTTTCACTACAATAGTGTTGTCTGAATTGAAAACATGTATCCGTAGCGGATTAGCAATAGAGGTTTCGTTGTGTTTTAGTGCATTTTCGATAAGAATTTGCAACGATAGTGGCGGTATAAAGTGGTTTAGGCATGTGTTGTCTATTTCTATTGTTGATTGTAATCCTTCTCCGTGGCGCAACTGGTTTAAAAACAAGTATGATTTGATGAAGTCGAGTTCTTCAGAAACGGTTACCAGCGATTTTTGCCCCGATTCCAATACATAACGGTATACATCGCTAAAGCGGTGGACAAATTTTAATGATTGTTCGGGTGAATGCGGAATAAGCGATGCCAGCGTGTTTAGGCTGTTGAATAAAAAGTGTGGGTTTACTTGTTGGTTCAGTGCTTTGTATTGTGTTTCGGCATACTGCCGGTTTAGTGTTTCTTGCTGTATGATGGATTCTTTCCATTGGTTGACCAAAAAACGCGATTCTTCAATGCCCACCATAATTAAATTTATCATAATGGCCAATCCAACATTATCCATTAGTGAAACATGTGTCGGGGTGGGGTAGTCGGGGTTACCCAATAACAGGTAAAAAGTGCTAAAAACAAATATCATAACCAATGCTGCAGCAATTGACGTAACAATTAGTTCAAAGGTAATGCGTTCAATGTTGTTTTTTTGCCATGGGTATTTTTCCTGAAACCAATAAAATAGGCCGTAATCTACAGTAGTAATGAGGTAGGCTACGGCAAATGTAAAGCTGAAGTTAACCACTCCAATTTGCCAAGAAAAGATCGGATCGTTGGACAAGTACATGCGCAATCCAAAGAAAAAGGTGAGTCCCGTCGCAATGCTTGCACTAATTGCGACGGTATGCCACGAAAATAGGTCTATTTTTTTGAGCTTCACTTTCGTAAATTTTCTGTTATAATGGTTCGACTGCAAAGTTGCCAATTTTATCGTGCATTGTTTGCGTTTGGTGTTCGTATTTTTAAAATGTGATGCGATAATTCATCATTGGGAAAAAGCCCAGCTGGTACGTTGTCTCTTCTTCTCCGGTTG
>JAWOEM010000171.1:0-3700 GCA_046482785.1 Salinivirgaceae bacterium | reverse complement strand
TCAAGATGTAGACGGAAAATATCGCGGTATTGACCAGAGTATACACCAAGCAGAAGGTTTTACGAACTATACAATATTCTCGCTTTGGGATACATTCCGGGCATTGCACCCGCTTTTTACGATTCTCCAGCCCGAGCGCACATCAGACATGGTCAACAGCATGCTGGCTCACCAAGAACAGAGTCCTTACGGAATTTTGCCCATCTGGTCGCATTACAGCAACGAAAACTGGTGCATGACCGGCTACCACGCCACATCAGTAATAGCAGATGCATTGGTGAAAGGCATTCGGGGAATAGATACAGCAAAGGCACTTCATGCAATGAAACGCACAGCCTGGTATCCCTATTACGGACAAAACCAAATTTACCGCATCAGGGGATATGTTCCATTTGACGACGGCCCCTACTCGGTAACGAAATCATTAGAATACAGTTACAATGATTGGGCTATTTTGCAAGTAGCAAAAATGACCAAAAACAACAAGCTAGCCCGCGCCCTGCGAGTAAGAGCCGAGAATTATCGGAATGTATTCGACCCGGAAACAAACCTGATGCGTCCCAAAATGCACGATCAAACATGGCGAAAATCATTCGATCCGTTATCAACCCACGGACAAGGCTTTATCGAAGGCAATGCCTATACTTACACGTGCTTTGTACCACACGATATTCAGGGACTATCGCACCTATTAGGAGGAATGCAAAACCTTTCAGCCCTTTTAGACACTGTTTTCACGCTCCCATTACCAACTGAAAGCTATTCGGAAAGCGAAGATATAGAGTCAGTTGGAATTATTGGCAACTATATTCACGGAAACGAACCCGGCCACCATATTCCTTATATGTACGCCTACACCGGAGAGCCGTGGAAATCTCAGGCAAAAATTCGGCAAATTATGCGAGAAATGTACCATCCAACACCCGATGGACTTTGCGGAAATGACGATTGCGGGCAGATGTCTGCTTGGTACATATTTTCGGCCATGGGCTTCTATCCGGTTACTCCGGGAACAAATCAGTACGTATTAGGGTCGCCAAACATAAAAAAAGCCTCCATACACTTTCGTGATAATAAAAAATTCACGATTGAAGTAAAAAATCAATCACAAGAAAACATTTACGTTCAACGGGTTTTGTATAATGATAAAGAATGGCATCAACTATATATTACTCACGACATGCTAACACACGGTGGGCGCATAGTTTTCGAAATGGGAAATAAAGTCAATTCAAAACGCGGAGTTACACCTTCGGGGCGTCCCTATTCATTGTCAAATGAACATTAATGCGATTCATTCCTAAATTAACTCAAATAAATAAGCACAAAAGGGATAAAAAAATCCGATAAGGTTATATTTTTGTTTCATTATGGGAAGAAGCCGAATAACAGATCGAATAATGATATGGCGTGGCAGCCATATGACTGATAAGCAGTACATCAACTTCTTGAGTGTTATTGTTGGTATTGTTGTTGGAGTTGCTGCAGTCATTATCAAAAACTCGGTACACTTCATTCAAGACCTCCTAACGAGCGAGTTTGCAGTAGATCTGCACAACTATCTCTACTTTGCATATCCTGCAATTGGGATTCTCTTGGTTTATTTAATTGCACGGTACATTATTCGCCAAAGAATTGGGCACGGAATACCAACGGTTTTATACGCCATCTCTAAAGACAACGGTTACATTCCCCGTCATAATATGTTCTCCTCAATCATTGCCAGTGCCTTAACAGTTGGTTTTGGGGGTAGCGTTGGACTGGAAGGCCCCACTGTTGCTACAGGATCTGCCTGGGGCTCGACAATTGGCCGTATAGCGCGTCTCAACAGAAAGCAAACCATGCTCCTCCTAGCTTGTGCAGGAGCCGGAGCCATGTCGGCTATTTTTAAAGCCCCCATTGCCGCCACAGTATTTGTATTGGAGGTGTTAATGATCGATTTAACAATGGCATCCATCGTCCCATTACTATTCGCATCAGTTTCAGCAGCACTCACCTCCTACTTTTTTTTAGGACAAGACGTTGTCTACTCCTTTGATGTGACTCAAAATTTTGTAATGCGTCAGGTATGGTACTACATTGGAGTTGGTGTATTAGCAGGAATAGTATCAGTATATTTTGCCAGAATGTATAAGTACCTTCAATCGCAATTCGACAAAATAAGAAAGCCTCTCGTGCGATGGATTATTGGAGTGTCGACACTCGGCCTTCTCATTTTCCTTTTCCCTTCGCTTTATGGTGAAGGTTACGATGCCATCAATAAAGCCCTGGAAGGCAATTATGATTACCTCTTTTTAAACAGCGTATTTTATGAACTAAGAGATGAAACATGGGCTATTTTATCGCTTTTCATTCTTGTAATATTCTTTAAAGTAGTTGCCACATCAGCAACATTTGGGGCTGGTGGAATTGGAGGTATTTTTGCGCCAACACTCTTTATGGGCGCCAATACGGGATTATTATTTGCAAAAGTGATTAAAACAAGCGGCATAGAAGACTTACCCGAAGCCAACTTTGCCTTTGTTGGTATGGCCGGCCTCATTGCAGGAGTTCTGCATGCACCATTAACCGCAATTTTTTTAATAGCACAAACCACAGGCGGTTATAAGCTCATAATGCCTTTAATGATCGTCTCGGCCACTTCATATGCCATTGTACGAATTTTCGAGAAGTACTCAGTTTATACGTATCAGTTAGCCCGTAGAGGAGAATTATTCACGCACAATAAAGATCAGGTTGTACTTTCAATGATGAGCGTACGCAACCTCATTGAAACCGATTTTAAAACTATTTCTCCAGAAGCTAATCTTGGCGACTTGGTAAAAAAAGTAGCCGCAAGCAAACGCAATATAATACCAGTTTTGGGAGAAGATTACCAGCTACATGGAATAATTTTCATTAATGATATCCGACATATAATGTTCCGACGCGAACTATACGAAAAAATTCAGGTCAACGATCTGATGTTTATGCCGGCGCCGATTGTTGACCCAGACGAATCGATGGAAGAAGTTGCACGTAAATTCCAGCAATCGTCGCACTATAACTTACCGGTGATGCGATATGGAAAATATTACGGCTTCGTTTCTCGTGCCAATGTATTTTCAAGCTATCGGAAAATGATCAGAGATTTTTCGGAAGAGTAGCTGTTTAAAGACTGTGCCGAAATAACTTGAAGTATTCCTTGTTCTTTTGCCCTAAAAATTCATTAAATGCACGCTATTCGCAGTAATTTTCACTTAAGTTAAGCAATTTGAACGTAGTGAAAAAGCGCCTTTCGCCAGATGGCAGATAACCCGGCTTAGGAATACAGAAGTTATCAGTATTTCTTCTTTCAGATTTTGGATGCTAAATAAGTACGAATATAAGGTGTATTAAAATACATATTCATAACGAATAAAGTTCCCCAGTGATTCGCGGTAATTGCATTAGATCGTTTCTAACACAAAAGGTGAACAAAACTTATGAATAATATCGTAGTGCGTAAGCGACTGATGCAGATTTATAAGGTTTTTTAAGGTATTGAGGTACCACCAAACACATTAGCTGCATTGCGCACATTAAAAAAGAGCAAAAAAAAAGCCTGTTTACAATGAAGTAAACAGGCTTTGAAAGGTGGCGATGACCTACTCTCCCGCGATATGCAGTACCATCGGCGCTGGTGGGCTTAACTTCTCTGTTCGGTATGGGAAGAGGTGGA
>JAWOEM010000053.1:0-4738 GCA_046482785.1 Salinivirgaceae bacterium | reverse complement strand
ATTTGGAAAATAAAATTTTGGTAAATTATGGATACGACTTTATCGGTATTTTTTAACATCGACAGAACCTATGTAATAATAGCAGACAGAACAGAAAAAGGATTGATATTGAAATATGTCAATTCTACCAATTTACCTGTGGACCTTGAGATGCCGGACAGGGATGATTCTGCTGCCGGTATGGCAGAATTACAGGAAATTCTTGATTCCGAAAAAGGGGGCTTCGACAGAGTGGCAGTTACACTTCCGGCAGAAAATGCATTTATTACTCAGTTTCCCGCAAAAGAAGGACTTGAGAAAAAGGATATGATAAAGCTCGTAAAACTTGAGCTCGAGCAGATTTTTCCAAACTCAAATATGAAACATTTTGCAGTAAACGTAATTCCGTTTGAGAAAGATAAAAATGGAAATATCAGAATGATGGCTGTTATTATCTCCAAAAATGTACTTGAATCAGTGAAAAATATTTTTGAGCCTCTCGGCTTAGGAATAGATAATATCGAAATTGCACAGCTTAATGCCCATTCATCTTTCATTTATAATTATCCTGAAACCAAAAATGACCCTGTTGTATTCGTAAATGTTCCTGCGCATAACTATAAAAAACCACAAGTTTACTAAATACATGGCATAGGAAATAACGCTGATGTAAGTGAATGGAAAAGCGATAAAACGCGGGGCCTTTTTTAATCGCATCAGGGCAGGTAAGGCCAAGGCATAAGTCAGCGGACTAGTAATTAAATACAAAATATCTTTACCAAATGTGCCGGGCACCGGGGTGTAAAGGTAATACCAAAGGTAAAAACCAAATGCTCCCAATAAACCAGGAACAGCCAATTTTTTAAAATAATGCGGATAATAAAACCTGAGCCAAGCCATTAATAATCCGTAAAAAGGACTATCGAAACGGGCTGGCATAAATTTTCGAATTTTTACATCCCACCAAAAATAATCGAGCCCTCCTTGTAAATGAATATAAACACGAACTAAAATTGGCCATAATAGAAAAAAACCCACGATAAAAAGCAATCGCCATTTAAAAATTCGAAAGTTTTCACAAAAGCGATAGTTCAATACCATTATAAGCGTTAGGGCAATATAAAACCACACCGTAATTGTCAAACTCCACGATTCCCAGAAAAAACCCATATGTGGAGTAAACACATTTTGCAGAAGCACAAAACAGGGCAAAATAATTTGACCACTGACCATTTGATCCTGTATAAAAAAATCAGTTACAATATTAATTAAGAGAAATAAAAAATATAACGGCAAAATGCGCAAAGCTGCATGGCGGAGAAAACCACCTCCATAGGAGGGAAAAATACCATGTTGAATCCTATTAAGAAAGCGCGTTCCAATTAAAAAACCACTAAGCACAAAAAACACATCGACCCCGCGTAAAAATGGAACGGACGAAATATTGGGGAATACATCAGATAAAATACCTCTACTATGCCCAAAAACGACGCTCAAAATTGCCAAAGCGCGGATAAAATCAAGTCCGAAATGTCGCGATGAAACGTTTCCTTTTATTATACCCATTACCAAGAAATTAACAAGTTAACCAGCTTTCATATTTAAGGTGATACGAATAGTAGTACCTTTACCCGGTTCTGACCATTTAACTGCAATATTTCCTTTGTGATACTCATTAATTATGCGTTTTGCCAAGGAAAGTCCTAGTCCCCACCCCCTCTGTTTGGTAGTAATACCCGGTTGAAAAACATTTTTCCATTTAGATCGGGGAATGCCCTTTCCGGTGTCAGTAATATCGATGATCATATTATTCTTTTCAGGGAAAGCCACAATATTTATGGTTCCTTTTCCGGGCATAGCATCAACCGAATTTTTAAGTAAATTCTCTATAACCCATGTAAACAGTGATTTATTCAGAGGAATAAAATCCATATTGGGTTGCATGGGGTTGTAGTTTATTTTAATTTGCGATGAAGCCCTTCTTCGCATGTATTTTACCGACTCATGCAAAACTGCATTCAAATCAGTCGGTTTGAGAACCGGAATAGCCCCAACTTTTGAAAAGCGTTCTACAATAATTTCGAGTCTATCAAGGTCTTTTTGCATTTCATCGGTGTATTCCGGATATTTATCCTCTGCCTTCATTAATTCGACCCATGCAAGTAAGGAAGAAATGGGTGTTCCAAGCTGGTGAGCCGTTTCTTTGGCCATTCCTACCCAAACCCGGTTTTGCTCTGCCCTGCGCGAAGCATTAAATGCCATGTAGCTAATTAAAATAAACAGGCCAAATATTCCTGTTTGCACAAAAGGAAACCAAAAGAGCATGTTGAGTAACGAAGAGTCATCGTGATAAACACGCCTTTCAATTTTCCCATTTAAAATATCGAATATTACCGGATCGTACTTCTTCTTCATCTCATTGAGCCGCCTTTTCAGGTATTCGGGATTGAGCGATTTTTGTTCGTTCAGATTCTTATACGAAATGATGCTATCATTTTCGTCGGTTAAAATCACCGGAATGTTTTCGTTTCGTGTAATAACTTCAGATACAAAGGTGAGGTCTTCATTCATATTGGAAGTCATGGCAAATCGCCGAGTAGCCTCCGCATAAAGTTCAACGCGTTTTCGTTCCTGATTCGACAATTTTTCGATTAAAACATTTGAGTAGCCCAAAGAGAGAAGGCTGATAAGAATAGCAATTCCAATAATCGCTAATTTATACTTGCGTTTATGGTGGTAAATATTCATAGTGTATGGTTAAATATCATCAAATTCAATTTCGAACTTTTTCTTTTTTGGCTTTTGGTCGGGTTTACTTTTTATTTGTTTTTGCTGTTTGAGTTTTTCGAATGAAATTTTATAATCATCTGTTGTTCCCTGAATATGGACAAAAACCATGGTTTTTTTATTGCGCACAAGCGGATTGGTTTCAGGATGTTTTTGTTTGAACTTGTTAAAAAGCACATCGGATAAACCAACCGATACATTGTAATTAATGCTATTGTCGAAGCCGTGGGTGCCACTTAACCCAATATCGATGGCCGAGGATGATATTTCCATGTGCGGAATAGATATTTTACTGTCGCGAATAGAAATAGTATTAGATAATTGGTCGAACTGAATGTGTTGAAGCTCCTCTATTGCAACAAAATCTGATAAAGCTTCAAGCGTTTTATAGCGGACGATTGCTCCATCGTTGATTGTTAAATCTGTAGTTAAATAGAGCGACTCCGTGCGAACATCAAAATTGGGCGAACATACAAAATCGGCATTAACTTTTGCACTCAGCTTACCACGTAAGTTTTCATGGGTAATGTATTGCTGATCGAAGTTATTGAAACGTAAAAATGCATCGGAAACATCCACGTTATCTATGTGGCTGTTAAACGTAATGTACCACTCGTTATTTGCCTGTTGAAGTAATTTTCCACGCCCCTGCACAGCGCCGTTTGCCATTTGCAAGGCAAATTTGTGCAATTCGATTCTACGACCAAACTTTTTGAAGCTTACATCGATGTTTTTTGCCTGAAATTGATTTTGTATCAACTCCACAATTTTTAGGTTGAGATCCATGCGAACATTATCGGTAAGTTGGAACTCGCTCGATTCAGTTTGAGAAGAGGAGATAGACAGAAAACTGGCTAAATTTATGTGGTCGGCTTCAGCGCTCCCTGAAATTTCGATAGGTGATTGGTTCAAAATATAATCGAATAAGTTGCCAACTTCCCCCCGAAAGGCAATAGTATTTTGGTTAAAGTTCCCTTGCAAGTCTTTTACCGTAATGATTTTAGGAAAAACATCCAACGTGCCATTCAAATTTTTGATGTGAAAACCATTTTGTTCAATAATCAAATCGATATCGTGCAGCCCAAGCTGCCCTTCTTGAATTATAGATTCGTAGTTTACATTTTTCTGTACATGCAAATTGATATCAGCTTGACCATCAATAATTCCACTATTTAATTGAACAGGATTTTCTGTAATCAAATCATTAAGTAATTTCACCTCGGTAGAAAAAGAAGCCAGTCCGCTCAACATATTTTCCGGCCACGAAAAATCACCTTCAAAATGTGCAGTAGCCTCTTTATGCGTCAGATCGACCTGACTAATTTTAACGAATAAATATTTCCCGTTGAAACTAAGCCGACCCTGTCCTTTAACTTGTACTGGTAATTTTTCAATGTTCACTCTGTTATCTACATCGAAAGCAAAAGTAAGTTTTTGATCTTTCGCACCATTAAAAATATACCGAACTTGGTTTAGTCGTATTAATCCATCGGTAATGGTAATAGCTTTTATTTTATTGTTTCTTAACAATTTATTGGCCATATCTTTGTAAATATTGAGGTACTTGGCCTCTACGATAAATTGATTCGAATTTATTTCGTAAAACCCACTAACGGGGGCTTCCATTTGCCCGGATTGAACATGTCCGCTCCATTCCAAAATCGATTCATTGGCATAGGAAAAAGAGCCCTCGTAATGCATGGTTCCGAAATAATTCCGGTAAGCATCAGGCACCAAATTATTTTGGCCAAGCTCTATAGAAGTTTTTAGTGCCAACGACTTTTGGCTAATGATTCCCGAAAGCGCCGCAGAAGTGAGCAATGCCCGATAAACTTTTACATCGGAGAATGCTTTGTACGAAAACTGCATATCATCCATTTCCAGACCCGAGATATTCAAGTTTAGCGTAAATTCGTCCGAATTATTATCATCGGTCTTTCCAATTTGGTAATTCCCATTGCCATAACGGTCG
>JAWOEM010000032.1:0-3124 GCA_046482785.1 Salinivirgaceae bacterium | reverse complement strand
GTAATATCCAGAATGCCAATGGCAGACCAATAAAACTGGCAAATAGCACATAACGTAAGTAATACACCAGTAACATAAAGTTGAGTTGCTTGCCTGAGGCACCCAATACTTTACGAACGCCAATTTCTTTTGTGCGTTGCTCCAACTGATACGAAGTGAGCGAAAATAAGCCAATGCCTGAAAGGATGATGGCTAAAATGGCTCCCACGGATATGAGTTTTGCTGACTCAGCCTCTTTTCTGTACTGTTTTATGCGGGTATCTTCCAGAAAATGGTATTGCGGAATGTAATTGGGATCAATCTGCTGTAAAACTTTGGTAACATGATTTATTACCTCCTGTTTTTGTTGTTGGCGGAAACGTATCGAAAGATGCGATATATAGGTTCGGTACTGGCTAAATGCCAGGGGACCGATTTTATGGTGTAGGTTTTTTGTGTGGAAATCTTTAACAATACCAATAACTTCTCCTTCATATGACCATAAATGAACTTTTTTTCCCAGGATGTCGCCGCCAAGCATATTGGCTGCAGTCTCGTTTATCAGAAAATTGTTTTTGTCTGATTCTCTCTCCTCCGAAAAATCACGACCTGCAATAATTTCTAATCCGTAGGTTTTTATATATCCGGGTCTGATTTTATATTCACGACATGCTCTGTTTGCTTCTTCGGGCTCGTCGTAGCGTCGCAGTGTCATGCCTGAGGCTATGCAACCGGGGGTGTGTATACTACCTACAACACTTACGATGCCTGTGTTTTTTTGACATTCCTGGCGAACGACAGGGTAGTGTTTGTCAATTAGTGAGTTAAACCCATTAAATACCACTATGTTTTCGCTATCATAGCCGGGTTTGGCATTTAATAAGTAGTTCAATTGTGCTCTAAATCCTAGCAATGTAGTAACTAAGGCAAGCGACAGAACAAACTGCATAGTCAACATCATATTTCGCAGCCCAAAGCGTTTTATTCTTACTGTTTGAGGGCGGAGGATTTCCTGAGTCTGCATGCGTGAAATGTAAAAGGCTGGATAGGCGCCTGAAATAACTCCCAGCAAGATGGCGATGGCAACAAAGACAAACAGCCATTTGATATCTTCAGGATAGGTTAGGGACAAGGTACTGCCAATGAGTTGGGAGAAAGGCATAATAAAACTCTCTACCCATAGCATGGCAAGAAGAAAGGCCAATACAGATGTAAAAATGGACTCTGTCAAAAACTGTCGTTTAATATCGCCCTGAATGGCTCCAGAAGCTTTACGTATGGCAATTTCTCGTTTGCGTTGTTCGGCAGTGGCCAGAGACATATTTACATAATTAAACAGGGCTATGATGAGCAGAAATAGGCCAATACTGCCAAAAATGTATAAATACTTTCGGTTACCTACATCCTCGATATGGCTGGGAAAGTCGCTTTTTAAGTGGATATCGGTAAGCGCCTGTAATTGTATGTCGTATGTCAGTCCATAGTTTTCATAAGTTTTATTTACATAATCTGAAGTTACCTGACTGATTTTTTTCTCTATTTGTGGGGTGAGTGGCGTATTTAGCGAAAAATAAGTATAAAAGTCGCTACCCATACGCTTTAGGTAGTTTTGCGAAAGAGAATTTAAGGTTACTAAAAAATCGAATTTCAGATGCGATTGGGCAGGTACATCTTCCATTACTCCAATAACTTCATACTGTTCGTCATCTATGATAACCTCTTCTCCAATTGCCGAATGCTTTCCAAAAATATCTTGCGCAGTGGAAGCACAGAGTACAACTTTATCGGGTTGATTTAAATACGCTTTGGGTTTTCCTTCAAGTATTTTGTACGAGAAAACATCTAAAAAAGTACTATCCACATAATGATAACTATATTTTCCATAGTGTGATTCTCCCGAAAATATGAAGTCGGAGTATTGGCGGAATAGCCGTGTTGTTTTTTCTATTTCTGGAATTTTTTCATTCAGGACGTCTGCAACCTTGTAGATTGTGGCTGCATGATATAATTCTCCTCTTTTTTCGGTGCGATGTGAAATGGTTCGATAGATATTTTCCGCGTTTTTGAAAAACCTATCATATTGTAGCTCATGTTTGATATACAGAGCAATAAGCATGGTTACAGCCAAGCCGATAGACAGGCCCAGTAAGTTTATCAAACTCGTTCCGGCTCTGCGTTTATTATTTCTAATGGCAAATTTTAAGTAGTTGGAAAGTTTCATAATTATTGAGTTTGTTTGGTCCCAATAGTGCTAAAGCTGTGCCGTTATTTATTATGTGTTTGTATTGCAGTTGTTTACTTATGTTGTTTCTGGTTGTTGTGCTCGAAAATAAGCACCAAGTGTTCGTAAATGTACATTTTATACGGTAAGATCACAATTTAAATGCGAATGCTCGTTTATGATGCATTTTTTGGTGGTTTCAGGCAAAGCCGCTATTTTTAGACTGATGAATCATAACGCTATGGAACTTCGACAAGAGAGCATTTTAGTGGTTGATGACGATCAGGCTATCCTTATAACAGCACAATTGTTTTTGGAAGATCATTTTGCCTATGTGGGAATTGAGTCAGAACCATCAAAACTGCAACGATTATTGCATAAGCATACATTTGATGTGATATTGCTGGATATGAACTACCGCAGGGGGCGTATGGATGGCGGTGAAGGACTCCATTGGTTGGAGAAATGCCGCCAGTGGGCGCCCGCAGCTGCCATTGTGCTTATGACTGCTTACGGTGATGTAGACCTGGCTGTGGAAGCAATGAAAATTGGAGCCTTCGATTTTGTTGTAAAACCCTGGAAAAATGCACGGCTAATGTCAGCTATTGTGGGGGCAGCTAATTATGTGGCACAAGGTGCAGATAAAGCAACTCATGAAAACATAGGGGATAGCTCCAACGAGGTACCGCCTACAGCCGAAATGTTAGGCAATTCTACAAAGATGCAATACATTCGTGCCATGATTAGTAAGGTAGCACCTACCGATGCCTCCGTATTAATTACCGGCGAAAATGGCACAGGGAAAGACATTGTTGCCAGGCAACTCCACAAGCAGTCATTACGGAAAAATAACCCCTTTGTGCCAGTGGATATGGGTGCACTACCGGATACCCTTATCGAAAATGAGCTTTTTGGTAGCCAAAA
>JAWOEM010000410.1:0-2755 GCA_046482785.1 Salinivirgaceae bacterium | reverse complement strand
TGCATATATAAGATAAGCCAACACCTTACGAAGTCCCCCGTGAGTGTAAGTTTTGTCACTAACAACGTATTGTGAGCCATTTAACAAGTCCTCATATCCCGCTTCATGTAAATTAGACTCAACATCGAGCATAAAATCAATGCCAAACATCGAATACATTGTAATTTCATTTACCTCATTGGCGATCTGCTCCCATTTATTCCGGTTATTTTCCGAAATTGGCCTTATATTTTGTTGCTGAGTAAAGTCAAGTATCATAATTTCATTTCATTAATTGTCCAATCCTCGTTGTTGCTTAAAATCGGGTTATCAAAGTTTTTTAACATCGGGATAATAGAACTGTAGAACTCCTCACGTATGCTTCTTGTTACTGCATTGTAAAATAATACAGCTTTATCTATAGCCTCACCCGATGTTGTCCCAAGTGTGCTCCCGTCGTGTTGTATAAGAATTTCAGGAAGCGCAAAAGCCGCTTTTCTTATTCTATTACTAATAATTTTTTCCCAACTTTCAAATAAAGTGTCTTCGATGTTAGCCCCAATTTGAGCAACGTGAATTGCGGCCTTACTATTTAACTTCCCGTCATCATCTAAATCACCTGTAAGCACGATAGTTCTATCGCCACCACTCCCCTGCATGCCTTCGATTTTTGCCTTTATTTCTTCCCTTTCATTATCCGTTTCAGGTTCAGGTACCATAACAATGTTACGAGGCATAAAACTATTTGCGCTTTCGTTGTAACGATAATTAGAAACCTCGTTTTCTGTCAGCAAGTCTAACAACACGCTGTCGAATGTTGACAAAGGATAAGCGTATGTATCGTCAAAATATTTGAAATAAATTTGACCTTTGTTTTTAGTAATATCGATTAAACTTTCAGCAAACCGATCATTATTTTTTTGATAAATTTCATAAGGGGTGAAGTTTTTTATTTTCCTTTTATTAAATTCATCTGATACAATTACCTTGCTACTATAGCCTAAATCATCTGGTTTTGATAGTCTACATTTGGGGAATGTTATAGGTTTAATTTCTGTGTTCATCCCGGTTGCCGATCTATTCGCATGAATATAATATCCACGGAATAAGGCAACCTGTTTAGAGGCGAACGAAAGTAAATTGTGTACTTTAAATTCTCCACCACCAACGGAGCGGCCAATAACAACATCATTTAGGCGCTTATTCGAAAACCCTTCTCCCATTATTGCAGAGCTCAAAATCCTTGCAGTAGAAGAACCCGTAACACTAGAGTTTACAGCATTTTCGACTAATTGGGGGTAATCGTTGTCATCCCCATAAGCCAAAATACCACGCCCCCCGGGTAGTTCAGCCGAGTTAATTGCTTTTGAAATCTTAACATTAAGCCTATCCGGCGCCCTATTGATGTCGATTATTCCCATTACTTTTTATTTTTACTTTTTTTCTTGTATGTTGTTTTTTTCTCTTTGGTATTTTCTGGCTCGGGGGTTTTGTTAGCAGATGCCGGCTCTGGCATGCGGACAAAATCGGACGGTTTAAGTAGTTTTAATTTAAGATAATTCTCAGCTTTCTCATCTGTTAAAGCCTCTCTACTAACATGTTCTCCCGTCTTGCGAATGTATAACAAGCCTTTTCTTAGCTCGTATTTTCGTTCTTTAAACTCTTTTTTTGCAATCATATCTTTTAATTTTTGATGGTAATTTAACAAAGATTTTTCACACATAAAAACTTTTTGTGTAAAACCTCTTGCATAATATAAAAGCGCCAACAACATTTCCTCATTATTTTTAACAACGGTGAAATCTGTTGACGCTATTTTTTTAGCGCTAATCATACTATGATTGTTCTACTAATAGATCTTCAAGTAGTGCCTTAGTAGTCGCTGCATCAGTATCAAAAAGCACATAATGCGACCGTGTTGGAGCTTCGCCTTCAAGAGAGCCCATTTCCAACGTAAAAGTTCCTCCGTTTTCATTACTGCGCCGTGTTAAATTAGTTTTGTACAACCCAGTGTCAAATCCGTAAACTTCAAACTTCCCGTCCCCTGCTTGACCAGCATTTTTATTTTCAACAACGATAACAATATCGTTTAAATCGTTCAATGCTTTTACAGTTTCCGCATCAATTCCCCATATAACGCTAGAGAAAAATTGCGGGTAACGTTCCGGCATTGTTTCGTCTGCTTCAAAGTCGAAACCTACGTTGTTAGTTTTTTTGTAACCCTCAATTTTAAAACCTTGTGCGCCACTTTCAACGCTTAGGCCAGTCATTAAATTAGGGTTCGTTGCATCTTTTGTTCCTGATATTTCGCTACGATTAAATGCGTATATAACACGCTCCAACCCTGCTGTAGGTAGGTTGTTACAATCATTAATCAAATTTGCAGCTATTCCGCTTGTGCATGTTGCCATATCAATATTTTTTTTTAATATAAAGGGGAGAACTAACCCCCCTTTGTTACTCTAATATGCTACTGCCATTTCGTTTAACAACAATGCTTTTACATCAATCTTGTAAGCAAAATCAATGTAATGCTTTTTATCTCTTTTATCATAAAAACTATCGAGAGTTGTTAAACTTCCCTCATCCGATGTTCCGAGCGGGATAGTGTTAATATCCGCCAAGATAATTCGGTGCGGCAAATGGTAAGTAGTACCCAAATCCTGAAACTGCTTTATGTTCCTATCCCAATCATATCTAACAACGATTGGAATACCGTAAAAAGCAACATTTGAGTGCCCGTTTTCAATACGTTCCAATGTGAAATTGGCGGATG
>JAWOEM010000359.1:0-8314 GCA_046482785.1 Salinivirgaceae bacterium | reverse complement strand
CTGAACGTCACCATGTCGCTCTCGTCGTCGAAGCTGACATGGTAGTCCGGCAGGTGATCGTGCTCGACCAGGTGGCGGACCGAGCGACGGTTGGCTCGTTTGGTAAGCGTTATCCCCAATATCTCTGAGGCTTTAATAGCATCATTTTCAAAAGTTTCGTAAAAATCGCCTACACGGAACAGCAATATAGCGTCCGGATATTTATCTTTTACCTGATAATATTGTCGCATTAACGGTGTTTGAACAGCTTTCTTTCCCACTACAATCCTTTTTTAATTTCAACTTCAAAAATACAATTTCAAACGGGTATTTAATACCTAAACTACACTTGCATTTGATTTTTTGTTCAAAATACGATATAACCGCCCCATAAAAATTTATTACTTGCCTAATCTGACCCCCGATTTTTATGATTGCAAGCATTCAACACGCAACTCTACCAATTATGCTTATTTTGTCTAAAGAAAAATTTATGAAAAATGAAAAAAAACGCCATCACATAAAACTGAATGTTAGCGCATTACAATTGACACCAAAAACCACCATGAAAAATATCGATTTTTTTGCAAAAAAAATTTGTGGGGAATAAAAAAAGCTCTACTTTTGCAACGCTTTCAAACAGCGAGGTGCCATAGCTCAGTTGGTAGAGCACAGGACTGAAAATCCTGGTGTCCCTGGTTCGATCCCGGGTGGCACCACCTGAAAAAGGCGAAGTTTTATACTTCGCCTTTTTTGTTTTCGCCCTAATAAGCAAATTTTGCTAACGCATTTTCTTGATACAGCCACATCCACTTTTAAGTTCTGTCCACAACTTTCTGAAGAGAACCAAAGCCAACACAATAAAGCCTCGACCAACATTCATTAAGTACTCCAAAATAATCCCTATCTTCGTGCTTCAAAATTAAAACACTCAACACCTATGAGTCAACAAAAAAAGATACTTGTAACCGGAGGCACCGGTTACATTGGTTCACACACTTGCGTTGAACTACTGCAAGCCGGATACGAAGTTGTAATTATCGACAATCTTTCGAACTCCGATGCAGGAATGGTAGACCGAATAGCAGAAATAGCAGGCAAAAAGCCCACGTTCTATAAAGCCGACATGACTGATAAATCGGCAATTGATAACATCTTCCATACAGAAAAGAACATTTTCTCTGCCATTCACTTCGCAGCATACAAGGCTGTTGGCGAATCGGTTAACAAACCATTGATGTATTACGCCAATAATCTGAACTCACTCATCAACCTTCTGGATTTGTCGTTGGAACACTCCATCAACAACCTCGTATTTTCGAGCTCATGTACTGTTTACGGACAGCCTGAAAAACTTCCGGTTACAGAACAAACCCCGGTAGTAAGGCCGGAATCGCCTTACGGCAATACAAAACGCATTAGCGAAGAAATGATGGAAGACTTCTATGCCGCATACCAGAGCTTCAAGGGCATTGCACTGCGGTATTTTAACCCCATTGGGGCACATCCATCCGGACTTATTGGAGAATTGCCCAACGGCGTTCCCAATAATCTAATTCCATTTGTAACTCAAACCGCAGCGGGCTTGCGCGATGAAATAAAAATTTTTGGAAACGATTACAATACAACAGATGGTACTTGCATTCGCGATTACATTAATGTAGTAGACCTTGCCAAGGCACACGTTGCGGCTATCGATCGACAAGCTCAAAACAAATGCAAGCAACCATTCGAAGTATTTAACCTGGGTACCGGACGCGGGGTTTCAGTTTTGGAAATCGTAAAAGGGTTTGAAGAGGCTACTGGAGTAATGCTAAACTACTCTATGGCTCCGCGGCGCGCCGGCGATGTGGAACAAATTTATGCTAATTCCACATTTGCAGAAAATGAACTGAATTGGAAAGCCGAAAAAACACTTAAAGAGACACTTGCATCGGCCTGGAACTGGGAAAAAAAACTTAGAAATATTCAGTAATTCAAAAGAAGTCGCTTACTTTGACGCTCGAAACAGTTATTAATCGATAATCAACAACTCAAATATTATGAAAAAAACCATTCTTATTACCGGAGGCGCAGGCTTTATTGGCTCACACGTCGTACGTCGGTTTGTGAACAAGTACCCCGACTACACCATTGTAAATATGGATGTACTTACCTACGCCGGAAATTTGGAGAACCTGAAAGACATCGACAAAAAACCAAATTATATATTCGAAAAAGCCGATATTACAGACGAAGAAGCGGTTAATGCCCTTTTTGCAAAGTACCAGTTCGACGGAGTGGTTCATCTGGCAGCAGAATCGCATGTAGATCGCTCCATTGAAGATCCGATGGCTTTTATACGCACAAACGTTTTTGGAACAGTTGCTTTGCTCAATGCAGCTCGCATGGCTTGGAAAGACAATATGGAAAACAAACTTTTCTACCATATTTCAACCGACGAGGTGTATGGTTCGCTGGGCAACACAGGCTTGTTTACCGAAACAACCGCCTACGATCCCAAAAGTCCTTACTCGGCAGCCAAAGCCAGCTCCGACCATTTTGTGAGGGCGTACCATAACACTTACAAAATGCCGATAGTGATCACTAATTGCTCAAATAATTATGGGCCAAATCAGTTCCCGGAAAAGCTTATTCCACTGGCATTCAACAATATAAAAAACATGAAGCAAATTCCCATTTATGGGAAAGGCGAAAACATCAGAGACTGGCTTTACGTAGAAGACCATGCATCGGCCATCGATCTTGTATTTCATGAAGGGAGAAACGGCGAAACCTACAATATTGGCGGAAAAAACGAATGGACCAATATCGACCTGATTCGGGAGTTATGTGCCATTATGGACAAAAAAATGAACCGGAAACCGGGAACATCTGCATCGCTCATTACGTTTGTAAAAGACCGTGCCGGACACGATATGCGCTACGCCATTGACAGCTCAAAAATTGAAGCCGAACTAAACTGGAAGCCGTCGCTTCAGTTTAGCGAAGGACTAGAAAAAACTGTTGATTGGTACCTGGAAAATGAAAAATGGCTACAAAGCGTTATTTCCGGCGACTACCAAGCCTATTACGACCAAATGTACCAAGACAGGTAAGTCTAAAATTTTGCAAGAATCTGTCTTTAAAAAGTAACCAAAGCGATGTTTAATATTTTCAAAAAAAATATTTCACCAATAAGACTCGATCAAGTGGGCGTGGACATGCACTCCCACTTGATTCCGGGTATTGATGATGGTGTAGCATCGCTGAAAGAAAGTGTAGAATCGGCCAAGTTACTATACAATGTTGGGTACAAGCACGTAATAACTACACCACACATTATGGCCGATTACTATCCAAATACTCCCGAAATTATTAAAACCGGCCTTGCCGAAGTACAAAAAGCAGTAAAAGAGGCGCATATTCCAATAACTATTGATGCCGCAGCAGAGTATTACTTAGATTACTCATTTTTTGAAAATTTCGATAAAGATAACCTACTAACAATCAATGGAAAATACCTGCTTTTTGAATTATCGTTTCTGAATCCACCACAAATCTTAAACGAAATGATATTCAAAATACAAACGGCAGGTTTTGTGCCCATTCTTGCCCACCCGGAACGTTACAGCTATTGGTTTCGCGACTTTCAGAGATTCCGCGATTTGAAAGATCGGGGTGTATGGCTTCAGGCCAACATCAACTCATTTGCCGGCGAATACGGTATTCCAACACGCAAACTCGCCGAAAAGCTTACCAAAGAAGGATTGATAGACCTTGTAGGGTCAGACTTCCATCGTATTCAGCACATGGAAAGCATGCAAAAAGCACTGACAAACAAGCATTTGAAAAGCCTGATTTTATCGGGGCAACTGAAAAACTACATGCTGGCGCCGGAATAAGAAATATCAATGAGGCCGGTCTAAAAAGGTCTTCAAATTACTAAATGCTGAAAATCATATAAAACCCTTTTTATACCAAACTCTTCAATTGAACTTTACTGTATTACATTACATTACGAAACAATTGCAGGTATCGCTCCCTGTTGGCCAAAATAGAATACTTATCGATTATGGTTTGCCGACCGACTTGCCCCAATTTTTGCCGTAATTGAGCATCATCGATAAGGGTTTTAAGAATTTGTTCCCACTGAGCATCGCTCTCAGCCAAAAAACCATTTTCGCCATGGCGAATAATTTCTTTATTCACTCCCACCGGCGACATTACAGCAGGTATCCCCATCGACATGTATTGCAACCCTTTAAAACCGCATTTTCCCCGCGCCCACTCATCGTCGGGCAAAGGCATAATACCAATATCTATTTCGTCGAGCTGTTGAATTTCGTCTTCGGCACTCCATCTCACATTTTCAATTTCCAGCTCGTTATCGATTATTGGCTCATCGGCAATAAGGCGAACACGCAACTTTTCGCCGTACTCGCTCTTTAGTCGTTTCAAGAGTGGCAACAACAATCGAAAATGCTTTAACGTGGTGCTACTGCCCGTCCAACCAATTCGCACATTGCCTGATGTTTTGCTTGCATTTGCCGGAAGGTGATAATTGGTATCAATTGTGGTAGGCACAACTGCAACATTATCGGCATACTGCCTTGCATACGTGGCAAGATACTCATTGCCAACGATTACCAGCGAAGACAAGGAGCAAATATCGCCGGTTTTGGAAGGTCGTTTCAGCCATTTTAACTCTTTATTGGCAGCAGAAACATCGTTTAACCAAATAGCGTCGTCAAAATCATAAATAATTGGCACTCCCTTTCGGCGAATGCGTTTTTCGAAACGAATAGTACCCAGCATAAACGCTTCGCGATAAATAAATACGGCATCGTACTTAGCTACGTTACGCAACTGACCAACACGACGCAGGTACGACTTCATCAAAATAAAAGCCTTAATCAGGTAATTACCCGGCTTATAAAAATGGCGATCGTCCCATTCGGTGAGTAGATTGGCATAGGTAATATGAAAATTGTGCTGGCGCAACCACGGAATAAAATGTTCACAACGAAACCGTTGCCCGGGGGAACGATTAAACCTGTGAGGGACGATATATAATATTTTTTTCACAGTTTTTGATAAATTATGTGGTAACGGTCGATACCATCGGTTAATGAAAAATACCGCTGAGCAACACTTCGTAATTTTTCGGGAGGAGTTGTTTTCCGATTAAAAAAATGCTGTAGCACTTCGCGATAATGATTGTCATCCAGTTTTTTTACCAACAATTCGGGAAAGTGGTTATCGAAAAGCCAATCCACATCACCCACTCCGGCATTGGCCATAACCGGAATACCCATGCCAAGAATTTCGGCCAGCTTGGTTGGCGACGATGCCTGCTTAGAAAAAACAGGTTTTATAAAAAACACAGACAAACTACTTAGCGAAAGCAAAATAGGAACTTCGCTGCGTGGAGCACCCCGACAAATAATTCGGTTAGGGTCGATTCCTTGTTTTTGCGCCTCAGCTTGAATTTGCTCCCGACTATCGCGCGTAATGAAAAGCATGCGTGCATTGGGTTTATACTCAAGTAGTACCTTGAAAAAAGCTAACATTTCGGGCAACATATACCATGAACCGATAGAACCGAGATAACTCAGCACAAAGTCAGAATCATCAATACCCAACTCCTGTTTTAGCACCAAAGCCCGCGACACTTGAACCTGTTCGGGCGAAAAGTGCTTAAAATCGGCACAGCAGGGAATAACCGAAATATTATCTGTTCTTCCCTCCATCAATGGCCACGATTGAATAATCTTTTTCCCTGCACGCGTGAGACTAATCACCTCGTCGGCAGAAATGAGCAACTCCTTCTCGCGCCGTTTGAAATACTGATAAACAAACCGATAAACCGGATTCGTGCGCGGCCAAATGCCACCTTCGACACGTTCATCGGCCCAAAAGCCGCGCATATCGAACAGTAATTTTACGCCGAACCGTTTTTTCAAAACCCTACCGGCCATAGCAGGCAGGTATCCACGACAGTGAACAATATCAAAGCGGGTACGCTTATGTTCAGCCACTGCTTTGCGCACCATTTTCCGATAATCGAGCCACGCCGAAACGACCGGTGGTTTGGATGTATATTTTTGCGGATACCAATCGATACCCGCGGCGTGCACCTCACGCTCAATCACATGGCGCATCTCATCGTACCGGTCAGGCTTTTCGAAGGAGAGCAAACTAATGGAATGTCCGTGCGCGGCCAGCCCTTTCAAATAAGGTAAAACCTGCGATTGCCCCAGAGGGTCGGTCATACCATCGTAAGATATATAAAGGACATTTATCACTTTTGTAGATACAAAATTTGGTCTGAATACTAAAAAACAGCGCCAAAATACAAAAACAATGGTAGTTTGCCAAAACGAAATGCACCAATGGAAGGACCAGCAGCCCGATGTATATAATTAACCCAAAAGTATCCAGCTGTATTAATCGAAAAGTATCCACTTTAGACTACAATATTAGCCTTAAATCCGCAAATATTTTTTAACCACGAATGGCACGAATAACACGAATAAGAAAAGTATAATTTATGTTAAAAAAATAGTGTTCGCAGCGTCTTGCAAAGAGAGCTCTGCGAGATAAGCACCGAAACGCTGCGAGAAAATACTCCGCGCAATTTAGACATACACCCTAAACGCCATTCAGGCAATTTTTCTATTTAATGCTTCACATTTAGACGATTCCCCTCAATTAAGGGGTGATTAGTCAAATTAGAGACAAAATATGTTAGGAATACGACCATAATTTTGTAACTTGGTTGCCCGTTTCCATAAATAATTTTGCCTATGCAACCGTATCTTAACTTGCTGGAACACACACTCACTAACGGTGTAAAAAAAGAAGATCGCACCGGAACCGGAACCCTTTCTGTGTTTGGGTATCAACTTCGGTTCGATTTGGCGAAGGGTTTTCCGGCAGTTACAACCAAAAAATTGCACCTTCGTTCAATTATACACGAACTGCTGTGGTTTTTGCAAGGCTCGACAAATATTGCATACCTAAAAGAAAATAATGTGCGCATATGGAACGAGTGGGCAGATGCAGAAGGCAACTTGGGACCCATTTACGGGTATCAGTGGCGCTCCTGGCCTGCACCAGACGGGAAACACATCGACCAAATAGCACAACTAATAGACGATCTGAAAACGAAACCCAACTCGCGCCGGCATATTATTTCGGCGTGGAACGTAGGTCAAATAGAGCAAATGGCGCTTCCGCCCTGCCACATCTTAGTTCAGTTTTATGTAGCCAACGGAAAGCTAAGTTGCCAGCTCTACCAACGCAGCGCCGACCTGTTTTTAGGCGTTCCGTTCAACATTGCCTCTTATGCATTGCTAACCATGATGGTAGCACAGGTAACCGGTTACGAACCCGGCGACTTTATACATACATTTGGCGATGCACACATTTACCTGAACCACATAGAACAGGTGAAAACCCAGTTACAGCGCGATCCAAAGCTGCTTCCGCAGATGAAAATCAATAAAAACATCAACAATTTATTTGATTTTACGTTCAACGACTTTGAGCTGGTCAATTACGACCCGCATCCACACATAAAAGGGGAAGTATCTGTATAACAATTATTTATTTACGCATTAATTACAAATGGAAAATAATCCAAATATAAACCAACACCCTAAACACCCATGAATAGTAGATACGCCATAATAGTAGCAACCGATTTGGCCAACGGCATTGGCAAAAACAACTCCATGCCATGGCATATTTCAGAAGACCTGAAGCGCTTCAAAGAGCTAACTACGGGGCATGCTGTAATTATGGGAAGAAAAACCTGGGAATCGTTACCAAAAAAACCGTTACCAAACCGAACAAACATTGTAATTACACGTAACGGGAGTTACGAAGCCGAAGGCGCAATAACCGTAACCAACCCGGCAGATGTAATGCAGCATACCAACCCGAACCAATCCCTGTTTATTATTGGCGGAGCAGAAATATATAAACTGTTTTACGCTGAAGCAACACGGCTTTACCGCACTTTAGTGAAAGACACATTTGAATGCGACACCACTTTAGACGTACTCAGCGAAAGCAATTGGGAAATTACAAACCAAAGCAATGTTAGAAAAGACCCGAAATCGGGACTTGAATATCAATACATCGATTACAAAAGACAGTATTAATTGGCTTTAAGATAAAACTCAGTTAATACCCAATTAATATACAATTAAGTAATTTGACAATTACAAAACACTAAAGTTAAACCAAAATTTATTTATTATGAGAAAACTTCGATTACAATTGAAAACGCTCCTGCTCATTGCAGCCTTCATTTGGCCGATGATGAGTGTGATGAGGCAAACGGTCG
>JAWOEM010000306.1:0-4453 GCA_046482785.1 Salinivirgaceae bacterium | reverse complement strand
AACAAAAAGACGCAACCTATTCTTTCAGACATCCCTCCCTAATCATCAGTCACCCCTCCTCATCATCATTATCAAACATCAATTTGCCACTTGGGTAATAATACCTGCATTTTAACTATTAAATAACAAAATTGCCACGGTTCCAAATCAAAAAAAGTAAAAACAATTGGTGTACGGGCTAAAATTGTTTTTAATTTTGGTAACGTGCAAAAAATCAATACCAGAAAATATAATCCCTTATTTATCAATGGTGTTTACGCTACAATAATCATTATTATTGTGGGCGTGTTGTACTTTTTATTGACACCAAAATACAGTGCAAAAGTTGTAGACGAACTAAGGTCTGAAAACATTCAGTACTTCTTTAAAGATATCGATAATGACGGGATAAGTGAACAATTCTGGTACTACGGTTTTCAGCTAACAGCCGATTACAGACGAACTACCGTGCAATGCAGAACTCTGGACAACAAAATAAAAGGTATTTGGAATCATTCTGGAAGATACGTAAAGCGCTCATCACCATACTTTTGCGATTATAATAATGATGGCATTACAGAAATTTTCACTATCCACACCCAAAAAGACTCAATTCTTCTAAATTGCATTGATCCAACCCGAAAAGATGAATTTGTATTTCGCAACCTACTTATTGATACCAGCATACTCGTAAAAAATCGAGTACATTTATACCTAGATTTCGTAGATGCTACCGATAACAATAAAGATGGGTATAAAGAGTTGGTTTTTAATATTAGCGCAGGCTTTAGTCTAACGCCTCGCCGACTTTACAAGTTCGATACAAAAACGCAAAAAATAGTTCGAAGTGTTTCCACAAACACCATAATAAAAAGCAATCCAATTGCCATTGACATTGATAACGATGGCGCCAATGAATATGTTCTTCATATGCATGCAGCTGCAAATATGCGTGACACTTCCTTACGGTTCCACGATAGCAATTCCTACTTAATGATTTTAGATGACGACCTCTCGTATTTTTGTGCTCCATACGCAATGAATGCGCCTCTCTCTTACATGAATAATTACCCGGTAAAAATAGACGACAAAATATATTTCTTCAGTCATTTCAAGGCTAACAGCGACCTATTTTCCGACAGCCTGTTGGTTTTTAGTCCGAACGGAAAAAAAATTGCAACGGAAGCTATTAGCGAAAAATATCATTTCGACGACGTATTAACCGTGAATTCTCCGGAACTATTCCAAGAGCAAGGTTTCCAATTATACAGCCAGGATGGAAAAATAGCCGTTATCGACACCCTTCTAAACATCAGTAAAACAAAGGCATTACCTTATAAAGATATTCTCAACATTGCTACTTTGGAAAATGACCGATACAACGATATAAAATTTATAGTAGCAACAAAAGATTACCTCGTATTTACAAATAGCAGTCTAATGCCACGGGCGAGAATCAAAAACGTAAAGAGAAGACCAATAATTAATGTACATTCTATTCAGAAAAAAGACACACAAAATCTTTTAATTTCCGTACAATCCGGCTACACAACACACCTCATTGAAATACGCCCAAACCTTTGGTATCAATACGGATGGATAATACTTTTACTGTTAGCAATCGCGGTATTCATTGCAGCCAACCTTATCTCGCTGATATCCAAACTAATGAGCAACTACCGAACAGCAAAAATTCTATCGGATCGGGAGGAGCACAAAGCCTTACTTGCAAGGGAACTCCACGATGAACTCGGCAGCCGCATTACAAGTCTGAGGCTATCTATAGATAAGCTAAGTCGCAGCGACTCTCAACAACAACTTTTGGAGCTATCGCAAAAACTCGAAGATACACACAACGAAATTAAAAATATTGTTCATAATCTGGCACCTCCGCAACTCAACACTTCCAATTTCGACTTTACTCTCATGGAGATGGGGCAAAGGGTTACACGCGACGAGACGAACATGAAGTTTGAATTTATTCCGGACGCTACAATTGTAAATAATCTTGGAAACGACACGCAAAAAGAAATATACCGAATTGTACAAGAAGCACTTACAAACATCGCCAAGCATGCCAATGCGAATACTATTATTGTGCAATTTATGGTGAACCAGCGAGAGCTTACCGTTTTAATTGAAGACGACGGCGTGGGGTTCAACCCGGAAACAGTTCTAAACGGCAGAAACGGCAAAGGAATATCAATTATGCAAGTTCGTAGCGAATTACTTCGTGGTCAATTTGAGATTGCATCTCTTATTAATGAAGGAACAACCATTACTCTAAAAATACCATACAAACTTTTTTATCAATAACTAAGTTTATTGTAGTTAAAAATCACGAATCAGAAACAGTAGCATGAGTACAGATAAGCCTATCAGCATATTACTTATCGACGACCACGAAATTGTACTTCAGGGATTGCGTAGTCTTATAGAAGACCACTTTCAGGGTGCTGATATTCATACATCGCAAACTCATAAAAAAGCCTTTTTTATTCTCAACACAAACACCATAGATATTGTAATTACAGATTTATCTGTGAGCGATTACCTTAGCGAACTGAACACACCACGGAAAATAAAGCGCGTTAGCGACAAAATCAAAGTTATTATCTACAGCATGCACTGCGAATTGGCAGTTGTTCAAACACTTTTGTCGCAAAAAATTGATGGGTACGTAGCGAAAAGCAGTAGCATTTCAGACATTCCCCGTGCAATAGAATATGCCCTGCAAGACAAGCGTTTTTTCAGCCCATCGGTAAGTAAATTGTTAGAAAAGGAGTGTCAGGAATACGAAAACCCCGTATTATTCACCCGCCGCGAAAAAGAAATAATACGAATGATTGTTGACGGAAAAAGTTCGGTACAAATTGGGAAAAAACTAAATGTAACGGTCAATACCGTTGAGGTACACAGGAAAAACATTTTTAGAAAAACCAATAGTAAAAACATGGCAGAACTCACCAAGAAAGCGCTTCAACACGGGATAATATAAGTGTACTAAAGTTTTGCACCAGTACTACAATGTGTTATGTAAGTCAATTCTGCTTTGCCCCTTACCTGTTCGCCGATAACTCCTCACCTGCGGCATGCACTATGAGCCGCTGTTATACCCCTGTGTTTCATCCTGCTTTCTTTAAAATTATTTCTATTTGTTTTTTATTTTCCGGCAGGTAATTGGTCGCTCCATGCCAATCAGCATGTCCTGAAGATACATTGTGTGTGTTCTATCTTTCTTTTTCAAACTATACGTATGTTACTTTATTCAAAATACTGTCGCGGATTTGCTCCTTTAAGGCCTTTTTAGTTACCAAATCAATTTTCCGGTTAAAAATTTTTTCAAGATAAAGTTCAAGCGAAAAAAATTTCCATCCAATGGGTTTTTCCAGTTCAACTAGAATATCAATATCACTTTCATCTGTTTGAGTGTTGTCTGCAAACGAGCCAAATAAACCAATTTTACTAACGGAATATTCCTGCTGAAGCCAAGGCTTCAGTTCATTCAATTTTGATATTATGTCCTTTTGGTTAGTCATACTTCAAAGATAGTAATTTTTATTGTATCGCAGGATGCATTTTTTAACATGTAGCATATCAACTAATTAGATCCTGTCCATAAAGACGAGGTGTTCAGTGAATAAACTCGCTTTTCAAGGCTTGTGAAACTCAAAATCGTTGAGTTTACTGGTGTAAGTGATACGAGTTTGAGTGAGTATAACGCAGAAAATCGTGTTTATTGACGAACACTATTTATACAGCTACGAACCTTCACTAAGTTTACAAGCACTTATTCAGCTATTTACAGTCTGAATAAGCGTTTGTGTATACTTTTGCTTAGGCTTTTTAAACAGATCGGTTGCGGTATTAAGCTCAATAATTTCTCCATCTTTCATTACCATGATCCGATCGGCCATGTAATGAACAACCTCCAAATCGTGCGAAATAAACAAGTAGGTAAGTTGAAATTTCTGTTTCAAATCGTTCAATAAGTTCAATATTTTAGCCTGAACCGACACATCCAGTGCCGCTACGGCTTCATCGAGGACAATAACATCGGGCTCGGTAGCCAAGGCTCTGGCAATGGCAACCCGCTGTCGCTGACCACCGGACAGCTGATGCGGATACCTACTGAAATAATTTGCCGTAAGGCCTACTTGTTCAAGCAACATTAATGCCTTTGCAGTAAGCGCTTTTTGTCCGCGCTCAACTTTGTGCACTCGAAGCACTTCGATTAATAAATTTCCGATGCAAATTTGCGGATTGAGCGAAGTATAAGGATCCTGAAAAACGAACTGGATTTTTCGTCTGAATGCCAGTTCTCCTGCTCGGTTCCGATACGCAAGCACGACGCCATCCAGCGTCATTTGTCCGCCGTACGGTATGAGCTGCAAAAGGGCTTTGCTTAACGTGGTTTTACCACACCCCGACTCCCCTACCAGCCCCAACGTTTCGCCTTTATGCACACAAAAAG
>JAWOEM010000300.1:0-12000 GCA_046482785.1 Salinivirgaceae bacterium | reverse complement strand
CTTATTAAGGTATTAAAAATTACTACCTAAATTCCGCACGGATTTAATTTTTCAAGGTCAAAATCCGTGCGGAATTTAGGTTAACCCCGAGTTAGAAAATCACTCATTTGGGTGAAGAATGAAACCGAATGAGATGATTTACTTAATCGAACCGAGTCAGGTTTAGCCTGACGAGCTCAACGCAGTTAATTCGCAAGGAATACAAAGATATATTGTATAATTCTTTGCGGATTTTGGGTACTATGCAATTTTTCTTTCGTGTTTTTGGTGTCTTTCGTGGTTAAGGTATTTAAATGCGGAAGCCGTGGGTTTTTTTTCGTGGGGTTAATACAATCAATTAAATTTTATCGACCTTGCTGTATCATATCACCCACCGCAGCACCTCGAACGATTCGGCATACCGCTTCGATACTTGTGTACCCCTAACCGTAGCCAAGCTAAAATAAAACTCCGCCGATTTATAGAAACGCGCGTCCTGCGATTGGTAACGAGCAATGGCATCGACCTTGGCTTGTACGTGATCTTTACTTACTTCAACAAAAAGCTGGTTCTTCAGTTCCAAGTCGTTCCACGGCAATTCATAACCAAGTAAACATGTATTCTTAAATGCTCGTACCCCTTCGTTATGTATAATCTGATGATCTTGGTGCACATCTACCGAATTGGGGATAAGCACCATATCGGGGTTAATTTTCTTTTTTAAAACAATGAGTTCTTCCAAAATATCTTGACGCATTTTGTAAAAATACCGTACCTCAAAGTTGTATTTAAAAATATGACTTTCGTCGACACCCAAAATACGAGCCGATTCTGCCATTTCTCTAAATAATCTGTCGTACTCACTACCCGAAGGCAACGATTTTATACACGGCGAAAATACCGCCCAGTAAACATTTGCCCCCTCCTCTACCATTTTTTTGATGGTAGCTCCCGAAGAAAATTCTATATCGTCGGGATGGGCTCCCAACGCTAAAATGGTTTTATTTTTAAACATACTAATCGTTTTTACGGCAGCAAATTTAATAATATGATTTCTCTTTACTACCAAAATATTGGTATAATCATGCTTTTCTCTTTAATAGACCTAAACAAACAAACCCGTTCGCCATGCGCAAAGCAAACAATTCAAGATGTTTAACTACTCTGTTTTTCTCCCAGACATCTTGTAGATGTTATTTTTCCACTCTCCGGTTTTTTTCCATTTACGGACAAAACCTTTCATAGCACGTAATTCCTGTACATCGTAAAATTTGAAAACATACAATAAGACAGGAAATAGTACCAATAAAATAAATTTTATAACAAGTGCATAAACGATCCCAAGATTTACTGTAAACCAAGATGTAGCATAAATACCCCCGCCAATAATAAATAGCAATCCTATTTTCTTTAATTCAAAGGGTATTGTATAAAACTTTTGCGAATATTTATAAAAAAGAATTGCCAACAATAAATTAGATAAAACAGCAGAAATAGCTGCTCCATAGTATCCGATTATAGGTATTAATATGATACTAAGTCCAAAACTAAATACAACAGAAAATGTAATAATGTATGCGTTGTACTTCATTTTTTTTGCGTAATGCATTCCGATTGAAAAAACAAATTGCATTCCTTTTAGAATAAACGCTAACGAAATAATGGGAACTACAGCGTGAGCCACGTAATATTCAGGTTTATCGGCCATGAGTAATAATACCTCGCGCGAAAAGAATGATAAAGCCAATGCACCGAGAATAAGAATAAACGTATAGTATGTAAGTATTTTAGAATAGAACCTTTTCGCTCCCGGCTGGTCAAACATTTTAAATGCAATGGGCATAAACCCAAGTTGAAACGACTGAATGAGCAACATATTAATAACTCCGGCAATTTTGTAACCTAAACTGTAAATCCCCACTTCGGAATAACTTAAAAAATATTTCAATAAGTAACGATCTCCCACTGTTAACAATAACATCGATATACCAGCAAAAATAAGCGGTACACCATATCGGAGCATTTCTATTCCCAATTTACGATCGATATGAAAGCGCATGGATCCGATTATTTTGGGCAAAATAACCAAAAATACCAACGCACTACCAATAAGCTGGCTCAAAATAACACCTTCTACACCCATATGTCGGAAGGCAATAAAATAAATATTCAAACCCAAAACCAGAGCGACCTTTAGTATTACAATTATAATATAAAAGACCGAACGATTGTCGATCCTTAAATAACTGAGAAAAAGCTTGTTGAAAATTTCAAACGACGACCATAAAAAGAGAATGTGAAAGTAATTGCTATAATTATTGTGATCAAAAAATAGATTTGAAAAATTACTGGCAAAGGGATGCAACAATAAATTCATTATCACAACACTTACAAGTGTCATTACAAAAGAAATGAATATAATACTTTTTTGTTTATCAATCTGCTTTTCGGCTGCCCCAAATCTCAATAACGCAGTAGCCATGCGCAATCCAACAATGACCGTAAGTAATTGGCTGGTAACCTCTAAAAGGGAAAGGATACCATACTCTGCACTTGTAAGCTCAGAAGTGTAAAGTGGCAATAAAATAAGACCTACAATTTTGGTACTTAGATTTCCAAAACTGTAAATAATTGAATGCTTTAGTGTGTTGCGAAGTTTATTAAGCATTATCAATTTTTTCAAAAACAAAATAACATAAAGAATGAAACTTATTATAATTCTTCAATCGAAAACCATTGGCAGAAAATACTTCCAACACTCGCTTTTTCGTGAATGATTTATAGTCGAGTTCCCAATAGTGATGTTTTGTAATTAGTTTGTTGCGCTTAGAGGTAATTTGAAAGTCATTAATCTTAAACACTTTTACGTCCAAAGAAAAGCGTAACCGTAACTTCTCATTTCTTGGCAACGAAACAAACATATTTTTTTTACAACTTGCAGATAAATTACGTACTGCACGTTCAAAATCCTCAAATGGTAAATGCTCGAATATTTCAAAAGCCAACACATGATCAAATGTGGTATAATACTGATAATCAACCACATTTGCTACAATGTCGGGATGGTTTTCGGCATCTATATCAATGGTTTTTACATTAAAATTACGTGATTTAAGATAATTGGAGGTAAATTTAGATCCAACCCCTATTTCGAGTATCTGATCGGTTGGTTGAATGAGCCCTTCCATTATCTTCTGTTGATGCCAATAATAGCGCCAATGGTTTTCAGTTTCTAGCTTATGAATCCAATCTGATGAATATTGATAGCGGTTCTTCATAAAATAATACTTACAGTTTATTTAAAATAGTATTCCCTAAAACTACTTCAGCTTCTGTTTCAATAAAGGTTGCTAAAGCATTCTCATAAAAGAAGGATAATCCGGGATATAAATCATCATCGAAAAAACTATTATGTCACAAAAGTGTAAAAAGTCCATGAAATTTACGCACTTCATCAATCAATTTATTCAGTTGCTGCATAGCTTTATCGGCAGATAATTGCCTGTAACTAAATAGTGTTCCATCCATAACAATTAATGGAAATTCCCATACATCAATCATTCGCTCGGTGGCAAAATCGTATAATTTAAATGGTAAACAGTAGCTATTCCGGAATCCTTCGTGGGCTGCAAACCCGAGTGTAGAATCATATTTCAGTCCCAATTGCTCGTGTATCAATAGCGTTTGCGGCATACTAAACATTAATCGATGCTGCCGACCTCCTGTTACTTTGTTATGGGTTAAGGAGTTAATCTCCTTTAGAATAATCTGCATTGCAAAAGCATTTTCTGCAGATTTTATAGTTCCATGAATTCCGATTTCATGACCGTTTGTTTCAAGAAATTCCACTAGTTCACCAATGCGTGGTTCTGAGAAGCTATAATATGAATCGAGTGGAGAATCATTTGGTAAAAAATACCAAGCAGACCGAAGGCCTAACTCCTGCTCTATTTGGTGCATCTTAGCAAAATTCCAAAAGCTATTTTCCTTATTAAAAAGGTTTATCATTTTAAATAAATAGCCCAAATTTGCTTTGAGTAGCCGACTGTATGGAACTTTTGCCGGTGCTAACTTTAGTAATTGCTTTATTTTAAAAATGCCGTCGCGAAGATTTATTTGGTCAATTTTATCTACATCATGCGTAAGAAAAAAGCCGTAGTTATCGAATAAATACCTACGGGAAAATGAAATTTGGTTTCGCTTGCAAAACTCTTCTAAGCCACTAATAATTATCTCGAAATAGTAGTTTACAATGGGTTTTTCGACAATATTCAACTGTTCTTGTATCGATTTTTCATATGGAAAGCGTCCCAATACATCTGTTTCAGTCGAATTATATTCTTGATAACCGGAAAGCAAATAAAAAGCAGACTTAAACAAATCGTGTTCAAAGTATAAACTATTACCCTCGAAGCGATAAAAAGACTTTATGTTCGACATTGGAAATAGTAAGGGAATATTATCTACACTAAAAACATCGTTCAAATTAAAGGAGCGATTCGATAAAGGAAAGAATACGCACGGCAAGTTGTCGTTATCAATAATTTCATTAAATATGAAGCACTTATATAATTTATCATTTACACTACAATTCTGATATAAATGGTAAAGTACATAGTCTATTCTACTATGGTTCAATATTTCATTCATCTCTACATCATTTTATGCTAACTAACAACGATAGGTGCATTCTTACAGATCATTTTTTTTATTTAAAATGGTAAAACTGTCGAATCTATTTTTTTCTAATAATCTTGTTTACGCAAGACAGGAACTTTATTGGAAAGCTTCTCTGATCTTTTTCGATGGTAAAATATTGTTGTTGAACTGAGCCAAATGAGCGAAAATACCGTTCGATAGGCTCAATCATACTTCCTTCGAAATTAAAGTCTAGGCTCATCTGCAAAGCATCCTGTATAGCATTCCACATAAGCAAAGCCATAGTCCCACCACTACGCAATTCAGGGTCGGAACCACCCATGAGGTAATAGGCCGTAGTAGAATCATAAACCATATAAATTGCCGCATGTAATTGTCCGTTACTGTCGTGAGCCATATATATTTTCCTGGCTCTGTTCTCCACACAGGCTGTATCTATTGCTTTTACCAAAGCAAAGGTGTAGGGAATTTTTTTTGCTTGTCTGCTAAATGTTTTTTTATTCAGGGCATAAAAAGTTTCGATATCGTTTGACAAAGAAACGGTTACCATTTTTTTTGCCTTTTGAATATTGCGTCGAATGCTCCCGGCCATTTCGCTCCAAACAGTATCGCTATCAAACAACTTAGAAATAATATAGGTATAGCGCGTAGTTTGATTAAATCCAGTCCAGTAAAAAGGAAGCCAATTAACAATAGTTGGCGAAAAATTTTGTTTGAAAAATGCTAAATTGGGCAATCCTTGAATAAGTTGTTCCATCGTTTTTTTCTCGAACGACAAACGCGTTGCATATTTTTGATCTTCTGGATATTTTATATAGGGACCCAAAAACTGGGTTAACTTTGGTTGCATTGAATAACGGCCGTTATGGCTCAAGCAATACGGCATAGCTGCATGTATTTGTTGCCCTTTTTTAGCGAGCGTAACATCCCAATTATCGTAGCACACTGCATTGAGCCACCAAGGTTGCATAAATATCGGAATCTTTTTTTCAATGCGACAAAATTCTATGTATAACTCTTTATTTGTCATATTTCTCAATCGCTTTTATTATTTTCCTCTGTTCCTCTTCAGGTAAGGCAGAGAAAGTCCCTCTTACCGAAAACTTACTAAAGTCGGTTCCCTTAGGTTTTATAGTTAATTTATTTGCATCAAAAAATTCAGCTAATTGTTTAATTATCATATTGGGTTCATTACATAGCTCTTCATATTGTACATGCAAATAACTACAATTCAGCGCTTTCAGATCCTCAGTAATATTTTTCTTTAAAAAATGTAGTTGTGCTATTATTTGCTCATATCCATCGAGTTGTTTTAAAAAATTAATTTCTTTTGGCATTACCCCCAGCCATTTATTAACATCACCCACTTTCTTTTTACGCATTTGAAGTAATGAAGCCGCATTTTCTTTTAGATCTCGCTCAATATAAATGAATAATGCATGTGGGAATATATGGTTAAGCGCACGAATTCGAACACAGTTTTTTACATTTTTGTTTATAAAGGGGGCGCCAATAAGCTGCTCTAAATGTGCAATAGTTTGATAGATAACCCTGATTTGCACCGTTGATAAAAAATGCTGATCAACATAATTGTAGCCATGGTTTTTCTCTGTAGGAAACCATCTGTTCCAGAACCGACCGGCCTCGCCGGGAGCAAATATACCCTCGGGATGACCATAATTGCTATTAAAACCCTCGTTATCAGAGTCGAATTGATCCAAACTTTTTTCTGTAATCATAACCGGTGCCCATGGAATATTGGCTGCATATTCGCTAAAATAGGCAAAATACCATGCTTGTGTTAATAGCTGATACAACAAAGTAGTTCCACTACGAGGAGCGCCAACAATAAATACCGGACTATTTCCCAATTTAAGAGAACTTTGGCGCATTTTAATTGCTTCCAGCGGACCTAAAATATATTTGTAAACCTGAGGGATCATGTAAATAATGTTTTAAAAATTCTTATACAGCGCAATTAAGTTTCGTGCCGTAATTGACCACAAATACTTCTCCCTTAAAACAGAATAGCCACTTTCAAAGGCTTCTTTATTGTTTACTATTACTGACAATTTATCTACAAAATCATCAGGATTATCGTGGATATAGGTTACCCCTATTCTTTCATTTTTCACAACCCGCTGAATCGATTTGCAGTTACTGGCTAAAATTGGCTTGTTACTTAACATGTACTCGTATAGTTTGTTGGGTGAAGAATTATCTGTTTGCTCCGATTTCACATGGGGAATTAAAGCAATATCGGTTTGCATTAGCAGGCTAAAAACCTCTGGATACGGTTTATGACCATGAAAAGTAATACTATCTGCAACGTTTAGATCCTGAGCCAAACAAAGAAGATTAGGCACATAACTACCAGATCCCACAATCCAAAGTCTCGCTTTCGGATACTTTGCAATGACTTTGGGCAAAGCTCTAATTACAATTTGTAAACCTCTATGCTTGTTAATTCCACCTGAATAAAACAGCGTTAAAAAATTGGGATCGGGCTTACCTGAGAAACCATTGACCATAGCATCTTTCAATGTATTTTCCACCACAAAAATCTTATTCTTATTTACTCCCAATCCATGAATTCTATCACCCATTTCTTGTACCACAACCACCACAGCATCGGCAAGTTGTGTCATTTTTTTCTCGTAATTTCGCCATTGTTTATTTGAAGAGAGCAGTCTCCCTATAAGCGTATTGGTATGATGTGCAATTTCCATTGCGGCTGGCCAATTCTCATGTAAATCAAGTACAAAATATAGCTTAAATTCACGCTTTATTTCGTATCCAATTTTTGCAAGCGGCAAGTCATGAACATGAATCGCATCAAAAGTATGATTGTCGAGAATATCCCGAATGTACTGCCGCCAAAAATTGAAATAAAAAGGAAACTTCAAACATCCAACACTTGATTTGAATACAATACTAGAAATATTACGTCTGAATACCTGACAACCAGATGCCAGTATTTCTACTTTCTCGAATGATTGCTTACGCGCAATAGTTGCAATACTAACCGAGTGCCCGGCTTTAATAAGTGTATCTATCTCTTTTTCGACTCGTACATCGTGCGGGAATTCTTTCTCAAGAAGCATTAAAATATTCACAGCAGCCTTTTTTAATCATTATTTGACCGACAAAGCTAACATTTTTCTATTTAGTGTTTCAAATATTCAATGGATAACAGTATTTTTTTAAGTGTTCCCAAAATTCCGAAAGTATACTGTAACTCTTATTTTTTTTAACTTGCAAACTTTGAATATTCAGGACGAAAATGCTTTTTCCGATAAAATATTGCACGATAATTGCCGTTGTCAATTAGTATCAATCAAAACTTTTATACCCATGATGAAGCTCATATCTGTTATTGTGTTAACAGCTTTAACATTAGTTTCTTACTCACAAAAATACCAAGAAACCAGACGGTTCGATGCTCCCACATCGGTAAAAATAGATGGGAAAATGTTGGTGAAATTTCACAAAGCAGAAGATGTTGAGGTGGTTATTGAAACCGAAAAAGTCGATCTAAAAGATATTTACACCAAATATTCGGGCGATGAACTTTTGGTTCGTGTGGAACCACTCGACATTGAAGGTGGTAAAGTTACTGTCGATTTGTATTTGCCGCCTTTTGCAACCATTGAAATCTCGCGCGGTGCTGCCGCTCGTATTCAAAAGGAACTGCTTTTGCAGAATTTTGAAGCATCGGTTTCTTCAGGTGCTACACTGAACCTGCACCTCGATTCAGAGCATATGAGTGCTAAGGTAGCCTCAGGGGGGTTTCTTGAACTTTTTGGGAATTTAAACCATTTGGAAGCTAAGGTAATTACAGGCGGCAAACTTCGTACCGATAGTTTAACGCTTCAAACTGCCAAGCTTAAAACACGCTCGGGAGGCTTTATTGCAGCTAATCCGAAAGAAAATGCCGAGCTAAGAGCCACATTTGGAGGCGAAATAAAGCTTTTGGAGCCAGTAAAAACCAAAAACGTTTCTACCTTTTTTAAAGGTGAAATAATTGAGGCAGACTTAAATTAATCATTAATCTCAAAAAGCAGAATTGTGTCGAAACCTACCATATCAGTCATTGGTGCCGGAAATGTAGCCACCTCGCTTGTTCCGGCACTACTTAAGAGTGGGTATCCCATTAAACAGTTAGCCGCACGTACAGAAAAAAATGTAAAATCGCTGGCAATACGTCATAATTTACCCTACACAACCGATATTACAACCATTAGTGGCCAAATAATTATCATTTGCACCAACGATAACTCCATAGAAAAAATAGCCGCCACACTCCCATCGAAACCAAACCAACTGGTACTACACACAGCCGGTAGTATTTCGTTAGCGGCAATTAGTAAATACCACGCACATTGCGGGGTTCTCTACCCGCTGCAAACATTTTCGTCCGAACGAACCATTTCCTTTTCCGAAGTGCCCTTGTGCATTGAAATATATCGAAAAATTGATTTTGAACTGATTAACGAACTTGCAACTTCTTTATCGGGTCGGGTGAAAACGATTGATAGTTCAGAACGATTAAAAATTCATACAGCGGCAGTTTTTGTATGCAATTTCACCAACCTCATGTACAGCTATGGTGCTGATATAATGGAAAATGCAGGGCTTAACTTCGAAATTTTACGGCCACTCATTGAAGAGACCGCACGAAAGGCTACCATGCACAACCCAAAAGAAGTACAAACGGGACCGGCACTTCGCATGGACACTTCTACTATGGAAAAGCACAAAAAACAACTTGATGCCCCGATGGCAGAGAAATACAAGGTGCTATCGCAGTGGATTATCGACTTTTTTAAGCCTGAAAGTCGTTAACATTTCGATCAAAATATGTTGTAGAATATTTTTGACCAGAAATTTGAAACACCTTCCTATTTTCATATGTAAATGCACATCGAAAATAGTATCTTTAACCTTTGAAAAAAAACGATCCTTCTCCTTATGTTAAAAGGTAAAAAAATATGCTAACGAATATGAAAAAGAACTTCAAAGAACGACTCTCAGATGTTAAAGCCTTTGTATTCGACGTCGATGGCGTTTTTACAGACGGAACGCTTACGCTTTTGCCGGGAGGCGAACAAGCAAGAACCATGAATATCAGAGACGGCTTCGCCATAAAATATGCAGTGGAGCAAGGTTACCCCATAGCCATTATCACGGGTGGCGAAGACGAGCCCGTGCGTTGGCGGTTCAATCGGTTGGGTGTAAAACACGTTTATTTGCCTTCAAGCAATAAAGTAGTTGATTTTAAGTCGTTCATTGAAAAAGAGCACATTAATGCCGAGGAAGTTCTCTACATGGGCGACGATTTGCCTGATTGGGAGGTGATGCAATTGGTAGGCGTTCCAACTTGCCCCTATGATGCCGACAGCGAAATACAAAAAATATCGTATTATACATCAGATAAAAAAGGTGGCGAAGGGTGTGTTAGAGACGTAATAGAACAAGTTCTTCGTGCACAACATAACTGGCTAACTCAAAAGTAAATACTATGCAAACGTTTTTTCGACTTATTCGATGGCCAAACCTTATAATTATTCCATTGGTAATGGCCGCTATTCGGTTTGCTGTAATGGAACCCATGCTGCTTGTTTCAGGTTTAGAGCCCGCCATGCCACTCACCCACTTCTGGATGATGGTTGCAGCTACCATGTTTTTAGGTTCTGGCGGCTATATTATTAATGACTATTTCGATCGCAAAATCGACTTAATCAATAAACCCGGTAAAGTAATTGTAGGGCAAAAAATAAGTCGAATTTATGCCATTACCCTACACACTATTTTTAATGCAATAGCCATAATCATTGGGTTTTGGTTGGCTTGGCAGGTGCATCTTTGGTGGGTAGCAGCTATTTACCTTATGGTTAGCGGCATCTTCTGGTTTTACTCCACCACGTATAAACGTATGTTTTTAGTTGGAAACATAATCGTTTCAGTACTAACAGCTATGGTTCCCTTACAGGTGCTCCTTTTTGAATATACATACATGGCAAACAAAGGTGTGTGGAGCACAATTCAAAAGCCAGTGGAAAACAATTTGCATATCATTGCCCTTTGGGTTATTGCATTTTCCTTTTTCGCATTCATGACGAACCTGATTAGAGAAATTGTAAAAGATTTTGAAGACATCAGAGGCGATATGCGCTACGGAAGACAATCAGTTCCCATTGTTTTAGGAGCTATCAAGAGCAAATGGCTAATACAATTACTGACAGTAATAAATATAGCGGCCATTTTATACGTGGCCACACGAGTAGTAAACGATACACTTTCGTGGATTTACATACCTGTGTTTGTGCTCATTCCATTATTTTTGCATATGTATTGGGTACACTATGCCACAAAAAAGATAGACTTTCACCGCATCAGTCAATTAATGAAAATAATTATGCTTACCGGCTTGCTTTACTGCCTTATCGTTTGGTATAATGTAACACAAATTGTATGATCGAAAAAATCAATAATACCTATTCCATTACACTGGGATCGGGTTCGCCCCGTCGACAAAATTTGCTAAAAGATCTGGGACTGGTTTTTAAGGTAGAAACCCTTCCTACCGATGAGAGCTATCCCGAATTTTTGTCGGCAAAAGAAGTTGCCGAGCACATCGCCGGAAATAAGGCAGCAGCATTTCCACCACCGGAGAAAAATGCGCTAATTATTACCGCCGATACCATTGTTGCACTCGACAACCAAATTTTGGGCAAACCCATCGACACACAAGACGCACGACAAATGTTGCAAACCCTGTCTGGAAATACACATGAAGTAATCACCGGCGTTTGTATTCGAAGCGCCGGCGATACGCACATTTTTAGCGCAACAACAAAAGTTACTTTCGATCGGTTAACACCTGAATTTATTGCTCAATATATTGAAAAGTATAAGCCTTATGACAAAGCCGGCGCCTATGGCATACAAGAATGGTTCGGTTTGATTGCAGTTACGCGCATAGAAGGCAGTTTTTTTAACGTAATGGGATTACCGGTACAGTTACTCTATAAGAAATTATTAAATATTGTTGAATTATAAATCAAATGAAAATGAAAAGAGGATTTTTACTATTATTTATCATTTTATTCATTAGTCTACCGCTTCTGCGTGCAGCGGAAGGAATGTGGATGCCTATTTTGCTAAAAAAATACACCATTGAGGAAATGCAAAAGGCCGGTTTTAAACTAACTGCTGAAGATATTTACGATATTAACAAAGCTTCGTTAAAAGATGCAGTAGTTGGTTTGGGATACCTCGGCCGCCCATTTTCACATTTTTGCACCGGCGAACTGGTTTCCGATCAGGGACTAATGCTGACCAATCACCACTGTGCATTTA
>JAWOEM010000112.1:0-3665 GCA_046482785.1 Salinivirgaceae bacterium | reverse complement strand
ATTAAATATCGCAGAAACGCCGCTCGTTACCAATGGTGAAATGTTATAAGAAATTTGATAAAAAATATTGAAGCGCCCCCTACTCAAATTTTTGGGCGAAAGCTCATCATTACTAAAAACAGACAGTGCTCCGGCATTTTGCTTCTTGCCATCTGAGTTATGCAACACCCCACATTGCATGTACAAAGTATTTTCGAATGTATAATCGGCAGAAAGAGAAGTAACTACTGTAGCTGTTGTATCGCCATAATTGGCCTTCGGGTGAAAAACGGTAGACTCGCCCCTGAGAGCTGCTCCATAAAGGTTCCCGGAGAACCCCACACCTGTCACATAATCGGTTTTTACAAGACCACCCAAAAACTGAAAATCGAAATTCCACTTATTAAACCGATATAAACCCGCAAAAGCCATTTCGCGGAATGTATCGCCAGCTTTATAAACCAACTGGGCACTCGATGTATAAGAAGGATAATACTTTACGCTTATAGCATCGGTTCCGGGGCGTTCTTCATATTCAAAATCAAAATACGAATAAGTGTTAAATACATCGTTCGGATTCCAAACAAGATTTACACCCCAGTTTATGCGTTGTCGACCGATGGTAACCTCCCAATTTGCTTTTGTAAATTGAACAAAAAACCTATCAACTTCGGATAAACCAACAACAGAAGAGTCGGTGAGCCATGCCTTATGCAGTTTGACAAAATATCCTTTCGAAAAGGCATTTTTCGAATAATCCGGTAAAATTTTCACAAAATCGCCATAAACAAGCCTATTTCTCGCTTGCACCTCTGCAGTTAACCATTCGACAGGATAATACTTCAACCGCAACCGATTATGGAATGCATTATCAGATAACCAGTTATCAGCCATTTGCTGAGGAACAAAAACTGTTTGCACATCTTTTACATAGCCGGAAAACTCAATTGGAGAAACATCAGTTAGTTGCTGACTAAAAGATGGCACAAATCCCAGAACAACTAGCAAAACAATGATTAATCTCTTCTTCATATCAAATAGGTTAAGTTCGTAATTTATCAAAAACATCTCGGTTTAGCTAACTGTTGGCCTTTGATAATTCGGCTTTTGTAGCAAAAAAATGGGGCTTAAAAAAATGGTTTAGTCCACTTCTGTAAACCACGACCTTTTCACCGACTTTTGTCGGATGCCACACAATATATGGATGCTTAAGTGTGAGCAGACACCACCACCGGGTTACGTTTTGACAAAATAAATGCCACCGTAATTGGAATAACAAACAATATAACACAGAGCGTTTTTTCATATGAATAATAAATAAAGATCATAAAACACGCACTCTACAACAAGCACCTACAATCTTTAATAACACTATAGATATCTTTAAGCTTGCTTTTCTGCAATAAAAAGTCACGTAAAAAGCCCCTAAAAGCTATTTGGTTTTATCGCTCAGAACTTTACCATCTTCAAATGTAATTACGCGCCGCGCTTTTTTCACCACACGTGAATCGTGTGTAGAGAAAATAAATGTTATTTGTTCCTCACTGTTAAGGCGCTCCATAATGTCGAGTAAATTTTCGGTAGAAGCCGAATCGAGATTCGCAGTCGGCTCATCAGCCAAAATAAACATTGGCTTTGGAGCCAATGCCCTTGCAACAGCAACGCGTTGCTGCTGCCCTCCCGATAGTTTCGATGGCCTGCTATGCATACGATCGCCAAGTCCAACCGCTTTAAGCAGAGCCTCTGATCTGGCTTTCCGTTCTTGTGACGAACGCTTTTGCAATTCCATAATAAATTCGACATTTTCGCGTGCCGTTAATACCGGTATAAGGTTATATGCCTGAAACACAAAGCCAATGTTCATCAATCGAAAGTTAATCAGTTTCGATCCTTTTAGTTCATTAACATTTACTCCATTAATAATAATTTCTCCTTCGGTAACATTATCGAGTCCGCCAAGAAGATTAAGTAGCGTTGTTTTTCCAGATCCCGAAGGACCTACAATTGCAGCAAATTCGCCCTTTTCGAACGTTAAATCTACACCATTAACAGCATGTACAGGAACATCGCTGTCGTTATATGTTTTTTTCAGGTTTTTAATATCAATTATAGCCATAACAAATTAGTTTAAAGATTAATACAGTTTACATATCGGTTCGAATTGCTTCTGCGGGTTTCAATTTAAGTGCTCTGCGTGCCGGAACTATTGATGCCACGATGCCTGTAATAAGCACCATAATTGTAATATGAAGCGCCATTTCAGGTGTAATATCGGGGTACATTACCGGATCATAACCAAAACTCCGTAGACCTTGACCATACAATGCAGACAGGTCGATACCGGATCTGGCAGTGAGCATTGCCGTACCATAACCAATGGCAATGCCAATAACTCCGGCAAACCCTGATAAATAAACACTTTCCAGTAGAATCATGAAAAACACGCGTAATCTGCTCATGCCCACACTCATCAGCATCCCAATCTCTTTCGTACGTTCCAATACAACCATAAGCATAGTGTTAATAATGCTAAATAGCAGAGCCAAAAGAATGATTCCGATAAAAATATACATGCTAAATTCCATTCCTTTGGTTACAACACTCATTTCAGGCGACAAATCTGTCCATGATTGGATATCGGCAGAAGGGAATGCCGCTTTTAATTTTCTTTTAACCGGTTTTGTCATGTCATTACTGTGCAAAAGAATGGCAATTTCGTGCGCTGCATCGTCGTCGATATGAGTAATCGACAGCAAGTCGTTTTTTAACACAAAAGCATGCATCTCATCATAAGTACTATTAACGGTTTCATAAATTCCAACTACTTTAAACGATTCATACACCAAAACTCCATCGATCGATTGGAATGTAAGTACAGGGCGCGACCCAATTTTCACGTTCAGCTTTTCGGCCAGTTTGCGCCCCAGCACAATGCTTTTGCGTCGTGCATCATCAAAATAATTCCCTTCAACAATTTGCTGATGCATAGTTGTTATTTGCTTCTCCTTTGCGGGATCGATTCCAAATAATTGAACCCCTGCCCCCGATTCGGCAGAAGCAATCATACTGTTGACGATAACGCGCTCAGAATGAGCCTTAACCTCCGATATAGTATCGAGAGTTAAAGCTATTTCAGACACATTATTCAAATATTCGTGCATCTCTTTTATCTCAAGATACTCGGGGTTATGAATTTGAATATGCGACAATTCTAAGTTAATTACATTCTGCACACGTTGTTCCATCATGCCTTTGAGAACCGCAGCCGAAAATGTTCCGGCAAATATCCCAATGACAATGGCACTCATAATAATGAGGCTACGCGTTCTGTTTCTCCATATATTTCGCCATGCGACAAACCAAATCATAATTTTTCTTTTTTGTGATTAAATGAATGTTACTGAAAACTCGGTCTAATGTATCCGGTAGCTATCTAAGCTATTTGCATCAATAAAACTGCTTGTTCAAAGCAACCTTGCGGCAATTTATCCAACCTTAATTTCCCCGAATGGCATCAATTGTGTTTAACCTGCGAATGTAATAATACGGATAAATTGAAATTGCCAATGTAACGGCAAGTACCGTAAAAACCTGGTTAAAAAACACTTGTGGTACAACTTTAAAAAAGAGTACCGGTTCAAGCCCAAATTGCTCGTAGGCAGCTCCATACTCGCCGGTTATGGGTA
>JAWOEM010000259.1:0-15024 GCA_046482785.1 Salinivirgaceae bacterium | reverse complement strand
AAAATATCTTTGGCCACAGTTACATCTTTAAACGTAATATCGGCATCAATAAGTTGATCTTCTCGAATAATATAATTTGCAATATTGTCCACAAGATTATCGATAGTATCTTCGTTCATCGTTTTTAAACTACGCGAAGCCGCCTCAACCGAATCGGCCATCATTACCACCCCCATTTCTTTGGAAAATGGCGTTGGGCCGGGATACCGAAACCTCATTTCATCAACCACCTCCTCGGGAAATTGATTAATATGGCTACGGTAGAAATATTGCACCAGACTATCGCCATGGTGGGTACGAATAAAATCAATCACCGGCTTTGGCAAATTATATTGCTTGGCTATTTTAATCCCATCTTTTACATGGTTAATAATTATTCGGGCACTATCTTCAAACGTGTGATTATCGTGCGGATTTCGGTTCGGCGATTGGTTTTCTATAAAGTATTCCGGATTGTTCATTTTTCCAATATCGTGATACAAGGCACCGGTGCGCACAAGGGATGGGTTTCCTCCAATTTTGTAAATCACTGCTTCGGCCAAATTGGCCACTTGCATGGAGTGCTGAAAAGTACCCGGAGCCTTCTCATTGAGTTTGCGCAATAGTGGATGGTTTGTATCGGCAAGTTCCATAAGAGTAACATCAGATAGGAAACCAAACATTTTTTCGAATAAATAGATCAATGGATACGACCATAGAACCAACATGCTATTCCCTGCAAACCACGCATACTGCATGGGTTCCAACTGATTTATATCGCCACCTTGCATAAGTGTAAGTCCGGAATATACCAAACTATAAGTGAGGAATACCGCCACAGCAGCAAAAAAGATCTGCTGCCGTCTGTGCATTTGCCGCAAACTTAATATCGCTACTACTCCAACAACAAATTGGATAAACACAAATTCGAACGAGTTGGGTACGATAAAACCAATGATAACAATTGTAACCATGTGTACAAATATCGCCAACCTTGGATCGTAAAAAATCTGGATAATGATGGGCATTATTGCAATTGGCACCACATAGATATTAATATTCTCTGCATTTGATGTCAGAGCTGCGGCCAATACCATAAGCAACAATAAAAACACAATAAAGTACGACTTTACTCTATGTTGCAAGACCTCGCGTCTGAAATATATAAGAAACAAAAACAAAACACCGATGGCCATTGAAATAACCACCACCTTGCCAATAATGAGCAAATCTTTGGTGTTGCCAATTCCCTGCTCAGACTCATACTCCATGCGCAACGACTCAATAATACGGAAGGTTTTTCCGTTTACAAGTTCGCCGCGGCCCACAATTCGTTGTCCACGCTGAATCATTCCACTTGTGGTGGATATGGAATTTAACAGGCTATTATAATTATCTTGCGTGGTTCTTTCGTCATAAATTGCTGTTGGCCTTATATAGTCTGCGAATTTTATTATCCTGAAAAAGCTGTCAACTTTTCGATCTGAAGCATTAAAATTACTCACCACTTGAAGCAGATGGTCTTCCGCCATTTCAGGAGACATTAGTTCACCTGAAATTGGATAAGAAACATTATTTCGAATAAGAAAATTCTCCTTCTGTTTACCTGCTTTATTGCGAATAAGCGTATCGACTACTCCCCTGTGTAAAATATTAGAAAAAAGCAACCGTATACTATCAAGAGCAAAATTAAGTTCGTTTTGCAGCTCATAATTAATTGCAGTGCTATCGACAAATGCGTTAAACCTACGCTCTATTTGTTGATTAAACAACGAATCGAGATTAATAAAGGCATCATCGTCAAATCGATAATAGATTTCGGCTTTTCGCTGAACACTATCGCGTTGCTTTTCAAGCAGATCGCCATCTTTTTGAATCGCAAAATCAAATGGAGCAATCAAATCATCATGCATCCATGGGGCGCCTTTTCGGTACTCAAAACCGAATTTTCTTTCTGTTGGCAGCAGAAATACCAAAATGGTAACCGTTAAAACAAACAGAAAAAACCGAAATAAATCTTCTTTATGGTGTCGTACCCAATCAATAAACCTTCTCACAATAGTTGTTTTAAATTAAACAATTCCATCAGCCTTATTCTCAATCTTCCTCAAAATTTTCTCAACTTGTAATGCCTTATCTTTATACCCCGAATTTTTAAAATTCAACTTTAACGCATTATATATTTGCATGATAAAATAGTTATTCGATGCCGGCTGAAAGTACTCTTTTTTTTCTTTTATCCGATTAACTTTCAGCATTTTCGATAACTCAGCAGTTCCAAAAACTGCGCCACCATTATACGGGTCTATATAGAACAAAACATCTGCCATTTCGTTCCGGGCAAATTTTGCCAACTCTTTATCGTAATAGGCCAACAAATAATTATTAGGAATACGTATGCCATACACCGGAAGCCCAACAGATTGGGCTAAAGAGGCATACAGCATTGTCATGGAATATTGATTTCCCCGTCGGGTTTCGAGCAAATTATTTATAAAAAAATGCTGCGGTACATTTGCACTAGATCTGATTGGCTTAAATTTATGCACCTGAAATAAAACGTGGTTAATAATCCGAATTTTTTCCAGTGCCGTAAGTTGCTCGTTCATCTCCAGCCACAAGTCGCGCTTTATATCTTCGAAACGTGTCGTAATATCGGAAAATTCTATACCCGGATATTGAATCAGAGATACCAGAAACGTTCCGTAAAGCAAGTCCTGAGGCTCGGTTCTCATCCATTTTTCCAGTTCTCCTTCGAGAAATACGAAGTGTATTTTTTGAATAATACCTTCTATCCTGCTCTGGACTACACCGTTGGTGCTCCGTTCCCAGAAGAACTCCAAATCGGGTATTGCTTTTTTACCGTACTCTATTACCCTGTTTTCCACAGCATTATAGACCTCCTGATTGGGGTCGTCTAAAAGATTCAATAAACTTAGGAACTCATTATTTGTCATTGGCACAGCTAATGAATTTAATTCAGGGTGCAGCAAAAATTTCTATGGCAATTCGTTTTTGCACCTCGGGCTTTCACCATTTTGTCGTCGTTTGCATTTCAATCCAATTAACCGGTTCAAATTGCTGTCTCATAAAACGAACAAGACACGAATTATCAGATAAATGACTAATCCTTAGGAGCAAAAACGAATTTAAAAAATATATTAATAGGTCAAACGATCGAGCACTTTTTGAATGGTTACCCGAAGTCCTTTTTTATAATCTTTACTGTACTCTCCACGCATACGATTTGCAATAATATTACAAATGGTAGCCGCCTGGTGGCCAAGCAGTTTCGATAATCCGTAAATAGCCGAGCACTCCATTTCATAATTGGTAAACCGATCTCCATTGAGTTCAAACGCAGAAATCTTATCGTTTACTTCAGGGTCTTTGATGTCAAGTCGCAGCACACGACCTTGTGGACCGTAAAAACCGGGAGCTGAAATTGTTATTCCTGCTACACAATCGGGTTTTAAAATATCGAATAAATCGGTATCGGCATCAATAAAGTAAGGCACCGCTAATTTCCGATAATACTGCATGTGCTCAATAAATTGATTTTCCATTGCCAGGTTGCTCACCTTATCGCGATCGGCATAAAAGTTTAGTAAGCCATCGAAACCGCATGCAATTTTCGATATTACCGGTGTATCGACCGGAATATCGGCCTGTAAAGCTCCGCTGGTACCAATACGCACAAACCGTAGTGATGTATGTTCGGGTTTTATTTCCCGCGTCTCTAGGTCAATGTTTACAAGTGCATCAAGCTCATTCACCACAATGTCGATATTATCGGTTCCAATTCCGGTAGAAACAATAGAGATACGTTTTTTGTTATACATTCCGGTAATTGTGCGGAACTCACGGTTTTGTCTTGTTAGCTCAATACTTTCGAGGTATTCTCCAATCATGTCTACCCTCGCTTGATCGCCAACCAGAATTATAGTATCGGCAATTTCGCCTGGTTTTAAATGTAAGTGAAAAATTGATCCATCCGGATTAATAATCAATTCTGAATCTTTAATCGCTGTCATATAAGTAATTTTTATTATTTATCGCTGAGGTATTTGTTTCATCGACCAAAACTATCAAATTTTATCAAAAGTAGTGCATTATTATTGGTTTTATTGTTTGTTTTGAGGATTAAAACTGGTATTTTTACCGTTATGAATTGTACTAAAAGAATGAAAATACAGAATACTTTCACCAGACATTTAGAATCAATTGCATTCTGATGAACCCAAACGAAACGATAAGAAGCATCACCAACAAACTTAAAATAGAACTGAACCAAAATTATTAACAAATGACGACAATAAATATACTTGTTCCCATTGATTTTTCAGATAAATCGAAAGAAGGTCTTTTTCAGGCCATTCAAATTGCCAATCGCACACGTGCCAAAATCTTTCTTTTACACATCGTGAAAGAACACATGCCACCCTGGAGCTTGCTAACCGATGATGATAAAACATCGCAAACCGATATCATAAAAAAAACGCTACTCAAAGAAGCCGAACAGTTTATGGGTGATTCATCAGTTGAGCTGGAGCCCATAGTTACATTTGGAAAGCTTTGCGAGCAAATTCTAAAGCAAGCCGACGAGCTGGAAGCTTCAATGATTGTGATGGGTACGAGTACAGCCGATAATATTAAGAAAAAAATTATTGGCGGAAATGCACTCCGGATTGTTACAGAAGCAAAAATCCCCGTAATTACAGTTAAACTGGGGTGTGCCAGTAAAAACCCGGCCAATATTATTCTCCCGCTGGATCTTTCGAAAGAAACCCGCGAAAAAGTTTCAGATGCCATATACTGGGCAAAAAAACTGGAGTGCCGCATTTATGCCGTGTCATTCACAACCACGCGCGACGATGCAATTGTGGGTCATTTAAAAGGCCAGCTACGGCAAGTTGAAAGCTTTGTAGAAAAGGCAGGAGTAGAAGTTGAAACCGATTTTAGATTCTACCATAAAGGCAGCCGTCAGGAAAAACTCGTCGAGTTTATACAAGAGAAGGAAGGCGATTTAGTCATTATAACTACGCATCAACAACCCGAAATTGTGAAATTTTTCCTGGGATCGTTTGCCGAAGATATGATTCATAGTGCGCCCATTCCGGTAATGACAAAAGTTCCCAAAGGAACATTTAAAACAGTATCGACCATGCCCGGATCTTTTTAACCGTTAAGCTGCGGACATATAACTATTCAGAATATTAATAACTACATAAATATTTAAACGATGAAAAAAGGACTTCAACAACTAATTATCGCCGGTATTGGCGCATTTATTTTAATTGTATTTTTTGGCAGTAGCATGTTTTACAAGGTGCAGCCGGGCGAGCGCGCCATTGTGTTCCGTCAATTTAGCGGGGGACTAGACACCGCAAACGTATTTATTCCCGGTTTTCATATAATTGCTCCATGGAACGATTTTATCGTTTACAACATAAAGGAATCAAAATCGGAAGAGCCAATGGATGTTTTGGATAAAAGCGGACTTTCTATCAATATTGATATCTCCGTTCGGTACAATCCAAAATACAACAAAATTCCTTACTTACACCGTCAGTTTGGACAAGACTATGTAAACCAACTTATTATACCTGAAATTAGAAGTACGGTAAGGCAAGTTGCAGGACGATTTACAGCAGAAGAAATTTATTCAACCAAACGCTCCGAGGTTGAAAGCAGTATTATTGAAGAGGCCGGCAAAAAACTGGGTGATAACTACATTCAAATGCGCGCCCTTCTTATTCGTTCAATTCAATTGCCAAAAGATATTCGCTTGGCCATTGAAAGCAAGCTTACTCAAGAGCAAGAAGCATTGGCCTATCAATTCAAATTGGAGAAAGAAAAAAGTGAAGCTGAACGTAAACGTATTGCTGCCGAGGGAGAATCTCGTGCAAACGAAATTATTAACGCCAGTTTAACCACAAACCTTCTTCGCATGAGAGGTATTGAAGCAACAGTAAAACTTTCTGAGTCGCCTAACAGTAAAACCATTATTATTGGCGCCGGAGAAGGTGGCATGCCATTGATTCTTGGAAACTAAGCTGCAAATAAAATCAGAATCAAAACAAACAAAAAGGAGGGGTCGGTATCGATACCTCCTTTTTTCAAAAAAAACGTAGGTAAGAAGTAAGAAGTTGACAAAAAGGCTAAAATTTGATGAAAAGAGAACATAAACAGCTTCAAAAACGCTTCGCACTCATTAAAATACTCGCCGTATTTATACAGTTCGGGCTGCTTACACCCATTTCCCCGGCACAAACTAAAGAATACCAATTCGTGCATTTCGAAGAAGTGTATGCCGAAGGAATTTACCTTTCGTTTGACCAATTTAAACTACAAAACCCCATTGCAAAAACACAAATAATTGCAGCCGAATCGGTTAACGATCCCGAATTTCTATTCAAAGTCCTATCCTACGAAAAGCTTTCATTTTTCGACACACTCGGTCATCAACATACCATAAACAGCAGCGATATTTGGGGCATAGTAAGAAAAAACGCATTGTACATACTCCACAACCAACTGCTCTGTAAAGTGCACTCTAACGGGCGATGGGGACATTTCATGTCCTATCGCACTAGCTTACAACCCGACCTGAACATCGCCCCGGGCGGCTATTATGCCGTTCAGGTTCCGCTAAATGCCGGAAAAAATGCAACCGTTAATATTATCGATCTGCAAAACGGCACAATTCTTCCCATGAACAGAAAAACGATAATTGAACTACTGGAGGCAGACACCACCTTACAAGAAGAATACAAAGCTTTACGCAGAAGAAAGCAGAAACAACTAAAATATTTATATCTTCGAAAGCTCAATGATGTAATTCAATTACAATAAAAAACATAACACATTGACGGCTAAATAGAAATTGCAAAACTACTTGACAATAGACAACCAAATTTTTACAATTATCGCAAACAAACGAAATTTTACAAACATAAAAAACAGCAACAAAATGAAAAAAATTATCGCATTAATACTATTTATCGCAATTTCGGCTCAGGCATTCTCACAGCTTGTCGTGGCGTCGCAAGATGAGCTAAATCGGCTAAAAAAGACAAAAACCATTGTCATGCTCGAATCGAACCCACTTTTAATGTTTAACCGAGTAATAAAAACGGTTATGGAAAAACATTGGGACATAACCGAATACGAATTCATGACTTTCAACAACGAGGATTTCGACAAATTACGAAAAGATCCGAATTTATCGTTCTTAATGATCAACCGCATTTATTACAATAAAGACAAAACGCGGGCGCAATATCAATTCTTAAACCTCTCATTGGGTGGCGATTACGAACGAGCAAACCAAATGCCAACCCTCGCCGGATTGCCCATAAGCTATGTAGATGTGGAAGAAGAAACCTACGATTACAAACTGGGGTTAATCCTTCGTTTTATTCAAGAACACGTAAAAATAAGCATGCAAAACCCCGATGTAAACAAATCCAATAAGATGCTAAAGCTCTACCGGAAGAAGCTTACCACAATTCACGACAAAACACTTTACGTAATGAAAGAAGAGCTTAGCCCGGAAGTGAACACGAAAGCGAAAATCAAAGAGTACTATCCATTTGAAGTAGTCATTACAACAAAAGAAGAGATAAAAAAAGTAATTGATGCCCGCGACCCCAACGCCGTTATTCTACATCAGGTTGGGCCAAAAACATCGGTGCGTAAAGCGCGGTGCTGGAACGTAATTATGGGCGCCGACGACGCGCGTTTATACTATTTCAATTACCACATGATAAAAACAGGAAAACGTCCGGAAGGCCTACTAGCCAAGGATTTTAAAAAACTGAGCAAAAGCTGATAAAGAATTTTTTGCAATCGAAATTCAAAAACACATTGAAAATATTCAAAAAAGGACTGGATTGTAACCAGTCCTTTTTTATATCTTTATAGCCACAAATCGAACTACATCGCTCTCTCCGACATGAAACAATCCTTCATCTAAATGCACCGATTTTTCAACAGCCAACCGAACATCAAAATTAGAAAAATCAGATCGAAGCTCATCTAATGAGTAGAGCATATCAACATTTTTGGGACCTCCACCGGCATTGGTTTCCGACACCCGATGAATTTGATCCTTGGCAAACCCCTCGATAAATAATACACCACCAACTTTTAGATAGTCAGCCAATTTTCGATGAAAAACCGTTCGCAAACCGGGCTGAAAATGCGTGTATATCAATGCAACAGCATCGAAATAGTTTTCCGGAAATTCCAAATGAGCTAAATCTTCAACTTGGAAATTTATTTGAACTCCCTGTTGTTCTGCCAGCAATAAAGCCTTTTCTTTTCCCGATTGGCTAAGGTCAAACGCCTCTACCTCCCAACCTTTTGTTGCAGCATATACGCCATTGCGCCCTTCACCATCGCCCGGCAGCAGTATTTTCCCGGGCTTCAAAAAATCTATCTGCTCACGAAACCATGCGTTAGGTTCTTCTCCATAAGCATAATGCGGCTCACTGTAGCGTCTATTCCAAAATTCACTCATTCCTCAAACTTAAAATTCACAATAATATTAAATCAAACTCAACTATAATAAAACGCACGCTCATAGATATTGTTTAAGGATACAATTTATATATGGGAGCGGTATAAAAAGGTTTTTAAATTACTAAAGGCTGAAAATCAGCTTTGCCCCAAACCCTAAAGGACGTCTGATTTTCAAATACTTAAACCCTTTAGGGTGTGGGCAGGAAAGTGGCTGAAAACCAATTAAGACCTTTTTATACCAGACTCATATATCCCATTCAACATCATTATCTGGGCGGTTATAAAAGCACGAAAACTTAAAATATAATTTGTGCAAGACTCCAATATTTGCATTAACTGCGTTCATTATCGTTTTAACGAAATGGATTACATATTCGTTTTCTAGCGAAAAACCACTATTTTTGCCCCCTAAAATATTGATTATGGCACAAAAAGTAACAATTCCAAAAGGAACACGCGATTTTAGTCCGTTAGAAATGGCGCGGCGCAACTATATTTTTGAAATTATTCGTGATGTATACAAACTATATGGTTTTCAACCCATTGAAACTCCTTCCATGGAATTACTCTCCACTCTAATGGGTAAATATGGCGAAGAGGGTGACAAATTACTTTTTAAAATTCTTAATTCGGGAGATTTTGCCAAAAAAGTGAATCCCGAACATTGGGACACAAAAGATATTAACAAATTAACTCCGCAAATCGCTGAAAAAGGTCTTCGTTACGACCTTACGGTTCCTTTTGCACGCTACGTGGTTCAAAACCGTAACGATATTACATTCCCGTTCAAACGCTTCCAAATTCAACCCGTTTGGCGTGCCGACAGACCCCAAAAAGGGCGCTACCGCGAATTTATGCAATGCGATGCCGACGTAATTGGCAGCAATGCGCTTGTACACGAAGCCGAACTGGTAATGATTATTGATGAGGTATTTAAACGACTGGGAATAAATGTAACGGTAAAACTTAACAGTCGCAAGCTTTTAACTGCAATTGCCGAGTTGGTCGGTAAACCCGAACTCATTACAGCCATTACAGTTTCAATTGATAAACTAGACAAAATTGGAATTGATAAAGTACGCGAAGAACTAATGCAAGCCGGACTCACTTCAGCCGATGCAGAAAAAGTAATTCCAATAATTGAATTAAAAGGCTCCAATACCGAAAAACTCAACAAACTTGTACAGCTATTCGAGAACAACGAAGCTGCGGTTGAGGGAAAAAAAGAAATTGACACCGTACTGGCCTATTTAGAAAATTACGATATGACAAATGATGTAGAGTTCGATCTGGCATTGGCACGGGGCCTAAACTACTACACCGGATGCATAATTGAGGTAAAAGCAAACGATGCCCAAATGGGATCCATTTGCGGTGGCGGACGGTACGACGATTTAACCGGAATATTTGGTCTGAAAGATGTTTCAGGCGTTGGTATTTCTTTCGGTGCCGACCGCATTTACGATGTATTAGAACAACTGGACAAGTTCCCTGAAACCACATTGCAAGGACCAACTGTAATGCTCGTAAACTTTGGCGAAAACGAAATGGAATATGCATTTAAAGCAGCCATAGCGCTCCGCAAGGCAGGAATAGCCGCCGAAGTATACCCCGACAATGTAAAAATGAAAAAACAAATGAACTATGCCAACGCCAAAAACTTCCCGTATGTAATTCTGGCGGGCGAAAACGAAATAAAAAACAACACTTACACTTTAAAAAACATGGCTTCCGGCGAACAATCGACACTTTCGCTTGAAGATGTCATCAATCAACTATCAAACTAATTACTATATTATAAATCCATTATCATGCAAAATATACATCAAATAACACCAGAGCCGTTAACATTTGAAGTAATCGAAAACATTATCGGCAGCGAAATACAGTTGGAATTATCGGAAGAAGCCGGGCAGCTCATCGATCGGTGCCGCAACTACCTCGATGAAAAAATGAAAACCCAAAAAGATCCGATTTACGGTATCACAACAGGTTTTGGCTCACTATGCAACAAAAACATTTCCACCGAAGATCTTTCGAAACTCCAAAGCAACCTGGTAATGTCGCACGCATGTGGAACAGGAAACGAAGTCGACTTGCAAATAGTCAAACTTATGATGCTGCTTAAAGTTCATGCAATTTCTTTGGGCAAAAGTGCCGTACAGCGTGTAACTGTTCAGCGCATTATCGACATGTACAATAACGACATTATACCTGTAGTATACGAACTTGGTTCGCTGGGAGCGTCGGGCGACTTAGCTCCTTTGGCACACCTTTTCCTTCCTTTGCTCGGCGAAGGCGAAGTTATAATGGACAACCAACGTGTTAGTGGTGCAGAAATGCTAAAAGCTAAGAACTGGCAGCCCATAGAGCTAAAAAGTAAAGAAGGGTTGGCTCTGCTCAACGGAACACAATTCATGAGTGCACATGCAGTAATGGCACTCATCAGAACATTTAAACTGCAAAAACTGGCCGATATTGCCGGCGCCTTATCACTCGAAGGATACGACGGAATTTTATCGCCCTTCAGCGATGAACTGCACCAGATACGACCACACCGTGGCCAAATCGAAACAGCAAGAAACATTCGTGCCCTGCTTGAAGGTTCAGAAATAATTTCGCGCAAGAAAAACCACGTACAAGACCCCTACTCCTTCCGGTGCATTCCTCAGGTGCACGGAGCAACAAAAGATTCGATCAACTATGTGGCAAGTGTAGTGCTAACAGAAATAAACGCTGTAACCGATAACCCAACGGTATTTCCGGATGAAGATTTAATTCTTTCGGGCGGAAACTTCCACGGACAACCACTGGCACTCAATTTAGATTATATGGCCATGGCTCTTGCAGAACTAGGTAATATTTCGGAACGTCGTGTGGCACAACTTATTAGTGGAAACCGCAACCTACCTGAATTTTTGGTTGCAAACCCCGGACTCAATTCCGGACTAATGATTCCACAGTACACGGCTGCATCAATTGTTAATCAAAACAAACAACTTTGCACACCATCATCAATCGACTCCATTGTTTCATCCAACGGACAAGAAGACCATGTGAGCATGGGAGCCAACAGCGCTACGAAACTCATCCGAGTGGTTGATAATGTAGAACGGCTACTTGCCATTGAACTCATAAACGCATCGCAGGCAATTGAATTTCGGCGCCCGGACAAAACATCGCCTTATCTGGAAGAATTTCTGGGGGCATTCAGAGAAGAAGTGCCATTTGTGAAAAACGACAGAGTACTATACAAAGATATCGAAAATGCAGTGATGTTTCTTCGATATGGACAATTTGAATAAAGATACAATCTATTGATACACACCCAAAAATCCGTAAAGATTTTCACCTTGAAGAATTAAATCATTCCGGAATTTAGCCTACAAATGAGTGTGCATAAAAATACTCACCTTACAAAAACGCAGTTTGCCCACAAACTGCGTTTTTTTTTTGCAACACAAAAATCTGCGAGAAGAAATAATAAAAACCGCCGTATTCTTGCGAATTAATATCACTGTTTTACACCATTAACAAAATAAAATTGGATGTTGCAAAAAGTTTTACTACGTTTATTGCGCAAATCAAAAATAACAATTTAAAATTCACACACATGTACAAATTCAAACACGTTGTTTTGGTTATGGCTGCAATCATTCTTTTCGGATGTGCAGGTAATGATGCAAAACATGAAGTGATTAAAAAAACAGACGAAAAAGGTTACGCCTACAAAGAGGTAACCAATGACCCCTACGGAGCGCGCATTTACACCCTCGAGAATGGACTAAAAGTGTATTTAAGCGTAAACCGCGACGAACCCCGCGTACAAACCTTTATTGGTGTTAAAGCGGGCTCGAGTTACGACCCCGCAGAAACAACAGGACTGGCACACTACCTGGAACACATGATGTTTAAAGGCAGTTCAAAAATTGGAGCCCTCAATTGGGAAGAAGAAAAAATCCTGATCGAGAAAGTTGCCGAACTTTACGAGCAACATAAAGCAAGCGACGACGAAACCGAAAAGAAAGCGATTTACAAAAAAATCGATAGCATTTCGTACCGTGCGGCCAAACTAGTGGCAGCCAACGAATACGACAAAATCATCTCGAATATTGGCGGCAAAAACACAAATGCCTATACTTCGAACGAACGCACGGTTTATATGAATAATATTCCGGCAAATGAGCTTGAAAAATGGCTTCAAATAGAAAGTGAACGCTTTAGCCAATTGGTTTTAAGACTGTTCCACACAGAACTGGAAACTGTTTATGAAGAGTTTAACATGTATCAGGATCGCGATATGAGCATGGCCTATCAGGTACTAAACAAAAACCTATTCCCCAACCATGTGTACGGCGAGCAAACCACTATTGGTAAAGCAGAACACCTGAAAAATCCTTCCATGAAAAGCATTCACAATTATTTCGATACGTATTACGTACCCAACAATATGGCAATTGCCATGGTTGGCGATATCGACATGGAAAACACTGTTGAAATGATTGATAAATATTTTGGAAAACTGGAACGCAAACCTGTAGATCCGGTAAACCATGGAAAGGCCGATCCTATTAATGGCGTAGTAACCGACACCGTGTTTGGGCCTCAACCCGCAGCCGTTCAAATTGCTTTCCGTTTCGATGGTATAAAATCAAACGACCGAAAATATGTAAACTTAATCGATTACATGCTTAGCAATAGTACTGCGGGTCTTATTGACCTAAATTTAGTACAGCAACAGAAAGTACAAAGAGCCGGCTCCTACTCTAACTTCATGAAAGATTATGGAAGTCATATATTTTACGGAACACCACGCCAAGACCAGGAGTTACAAGAAGTTGCCGACTTAATGCTGCAACAATTAGAAAAGATTAAAAAAGGAGAATTCGACGATTGGTTAATGGAAGCATGCATAAAAGATATGAAGGTAAGTAAAATCAGACGAATGGAAGGCCCCTGGCTTGCTCATGATTTTATTGATGCGTTCAGTAACGATTTTGCATGGGAAAACTACATTACATTTATTGAAGAATTGGAGAAAATTACCAAAGAAGACTTAATTGCTTTTGCCAATGAAAAATATGGCGACGATTACGTTATTGTATTTAAAGAAAATGGTGAACGAAAAAATGCTGTTAAAGTAGATAAACCCCAAATTACTTCGCTGGAGCTTAACAGAGATGGGCAATCGGAATTCTTCGAAGAAATTACTTCGAAACCGGCATCACAAATGGATCCTATGTTCATCGACTTCGACAAGCGCATTAAGCGAATGCAAGTTGCTGATGGTGTAAACTTTAGCTACATCGAGAACAAGACCAATGAACTGTTTCGCATGCAGTACATCATTCCAATGGGAAAAAAACACAACAACCTAATTCCCATAGCCATAGAATACTTGGAATATTTAGGTACTGACAAATACTCGCCGGAAGATTTTAAGAAAGAGTTGTTCAAACACGGATTAACATTTGGCGTTTACGCCAGCTCAGAAGAATCGTATGTTTACATTTCGGGCTTAAAAGAATCACTTAATAAAGGCATTGAGCTTTTGGAAAACATGATTGCCTCGGCCAAACCCGATCAAGAATCATACGACAAATATGTAGAGGGCATACTAAAAGAGCGCTCGAACAGCAAAGAAGATCAAAGTCAGATTTTATGGAGAGGCATGCTTAACTATGGGCTTTATGGCGAAGAATCGGAATTTAGAAACATTATTCCGGAGGAAAAACTTAAAAACATTGAGCCCAAAGCGCTGACCGATCTTGTAAAAGACCTGTATAGTTACGAGCACGAACTATTCTACTACGGAAATCATCCGAAAAAAGAGGTAAAACAAACGTTGGCTAAATTACATAAAATGCCCGAAGAGCTAAAACCTGTGCCTAAAGCAAACGATTACACAATTCAGGATCCAAAACAAGATCGTGTATACTTTGTAGATTACGATATGGTACAATCGAGCATTCTGCTTGTATCGAAAGATCAACAGTTCGATAAAGAGTTAATGCCTTACATTCGCATGTTCAATGAGTTTTACGGAAGCGGACTATCGTCCATTGTATTTCAGGAAATACGGGAAGCCAAAGCACTTGCTTACAGCTCATTTGCAGCTTTCAGAACGCCTGCTAAGAAAGATGATGAACACGTAATATATGGTTTTGTGGGTACACAACCCGACAAAATAAAAATTGCTACAGATGCTCTAATGGATTTAATGAACGAAATGCCTGAAGCAGATAAACAATTTGAAAGTGCGCGTCAATCGATTTTGAAACAAATAGAAAGCGAACGCATTACAAAAGACAGAATTTACTGGACATTCCGCAGAAATGAGAAACGCGGTATCGATTACGACATTCGTAAAGACATTTACGAAAAAATTAAAAACATGTCGATCGATGATTTTAAAGCTTTTTTCAATGACCATATAAGTGGTAAAAACTACACATTTATGGTAATGGGGGACCGGGAGAATATGGATTTTAACACATTAGCCTCAATAGGAAAAGTAAA
>JAWOEM010000227.1:0-2524 GCA_046482785.1 Salinivirgaceae bacterium | reverse complement strand
CTGATTCTTTCAGATAGCACGTCGCTGGAATAGAAACGATCGTGCCGTGGAAAGGGCTGTGCGTTTTGTGTGTTCCTGTCGGTAACAACCATTTCTGAATTGATGGTGTACTTGCGTTTAAAAATTTTGCGGCGGTAATCGCACTTGAACGAAACGGTTCCACGAACATAATTGAAGAATAATTGATTGTTGTGCGTTTGGTATTTTATATGGTACGATGCCTCAAGGGGGATAAATGCCATTGAAGCTGGTTTTCTGTATAGAAACCGACGTTGCGTTTCTAAGCTATTGACCATATTCATGCTAAAAAATGCTTCTTTAAGAGACAGATTTTCAACATCTACATAAAGTTTCCCGTCGTAAAGTGGGTAGTTTACATCTTCGGTTTGTTTAAAATCAATAACGTAATGCGTTCGATTGTCGATAATTACAATATCGCTTAGTTCAAAAGTGTAGAATTTTAGGTAGTGCTGGTTAAGAATTACCGAAGGGTTTTTAATTAAATCGAGATAGAGCAAAACGCGTGGGCCGCCTCGTAATTTCACCAGAAGCGTGTCAATTTTATCGTGGTTAATATTCTTACGCCCTTTTTCAATGTGCACCTGATCTGTGCCAAACGGCGACAAGTAAGGCGCTTTGTATATGCTCACAACGGCTTCTGCCAAAGTTTGATAGTGGTTTTTCGTGTGTATGCTTTCACGATAGAATGACTTCAATATCGTGGGATCAGTGTTGTATTTTTTGTCCACATCGCGTAAAACGGCCTCAATTATATCGCGTGGGTTTTTGGGAGTGGCTGTTATCTCATCCAGGGTAACCGTTTTCTTTGTTAGTTTAATAATGTTTAATTTGTTTTTACTCAGGCTGCTTATAACTGCCATGCTGTTAGTGTATCCAATGTATGATGCCACAATTTTGTTTTCAAAATATTGATCGTTAATTTTCAGTGTAAACACTCCTTCATTGTTGGTTACAGTGCCAATATTCGTACCTTCTACTGCTAATGCGGCATACTCGAGCGGTTTCCCGGTTTCGCCGTCAATTACTTTTCCCTTGAAAGCGTGTGCTTGGCCACTACTTACATTAGTACATCCGATGATCAGCAGAATGGTTACTGCCGATATTTTCATTGCATTTATAATTTTTTTTGTTTTCATAATAAAGAGTTTTAGCGTTTATAGAAATGTGCTTTTTGCCTCGTCTAATAGTAAGACGTGTAAAGGTGTGTTTACCCTATGAAAAAAACCAATATGCGTACTTTTCTAATTATCAGCTTTATGTAGGAGGTAAAGATTTTTTTGGTACATTTGAGTGATCGTATAAGCGATCGATAATCCAAAAAAAGCTATAGATATGAATCGAATTGTATTTTTACTTGCTCTTTTTTGCAGTGTGTCGATTTTTGCACAAAGCACCGACCCTGCATTTGATTTGAGAGATGTTGAGGGAGTTAACTATGTAACTTCAGTTAAAAATCAGAATGGCGGAACATGCTGGACACATGGCGTTATGGCTTCCATCGAAGGAAATTTATTGATGTCGGGGCTTTGGGCAACTGCCGGTCTGTCCGGAGAACCCGATTTATCGGAATATCACCTCGATTGGTGGAATGGTTTTAATAGCGAATATAACCAAGATACGATGCCTAACGACGGTACCGGTCTCGATGTGCATTATGGCGGCGACTACCGGGTTACTTCTGCCTACTTGGCTCGCGGCGAAGGCGCAATAGCCGATACTACTAATTATGATGCCTGGTACAATAATGCTCCTCACCGATTTGCCGAAAGGTATAATTATTTTTATGTGCGCGATATAGAGTGGTACACCATCGGCGACAGCCTTGAGCGAATTCAGACAATTAAAAATAAGGTTATTGAACATGGTGTAATGGGAACCTGCATGGCCTACGATGGTCAGTTTATTTCATCCTACATTCATTATCAGCCGCCCACAAGCGAAATGGAGCCGAACCATGCAATATCAATTGTTGGTTGGGACGATAATAAAACAACCTCGGCACCCGAACCCGGCGCATGGCTATGCAAAAATAGTTGGGGCTCATCTTGGGGCAACAGCGGTTACTTTTGGATTTCGTACTACGATAAGTGGGCCGGACGCCATCCCGAGATGGGTGCAGTTTCGTTGCACAATGCCGTTGAACCATTTTTCGATACCATTTATTATCACGATTATCATGGGTGGCGCGATACTAAAGAGGAAGTAACCACGGCAATGAACGCTTTTGAAGCGCAAGATAGTTTATTAATAAAGGCCGTTAGCTTTTATACCGCCGCCGATAGTGTTGAGTATACAGCTTCTGTTTATGGTACGTTTGAAAACGAAGAGTTGTCTGACTTATTGGGTCAGGTGAATGGAAACATCTCCCATACGGGATTTCATACCATCGATTTACCCGAAGAAATTTTGGTATTTGAGGGCGATCGGTTTTTCATTGAATTGCAGCTCGATAAGGGCGGCCAACCATTTGATCGCACGTCGGAAGTGCCGGTTCTGCTTTGTG
>JAWOEM010000200.1:0-6890 GCA_046482785.1 Salinivirgaceae bacterium | reverse complement strand
GGGGGCAATGGAGTTCATAATTTCGTTGGTTAACACACGAATTAATCGTATCCAGGCGTTTGCCTCATTTTCGTCGAGTTCCGATCGAATATCGTGAACGCTTATCAGTCGCAGCATCTCATTCTGTGCGGAAAATCCGGCACACCGCAATGAAAGTTGGTTACTGCTCCCCTGAGTCTTGCGTTTAAGTAATTGCCGCTCTCCGGGCTCAATGCCATTTATCACGCGAAAGGCTTCTCTGTCTGTTCGTTTAAGCTGCACAAGGTGGGTAAATTGTTCGAGGCCAAACAGTTTTTTGACCTTCCGGTTCGCATGAATTACACTACCTTGCGCATTGCAAATAATAATACCTGTCTCGACTTGCCCCAATACCAGTTGGTAAAATTGTTCTTGCCGCCGTTGTTGCTCCTTTGTGGTATGAATTAATTCATTTACACGATTTAAACTTTTATTGAGTTGACGAACAGCTTTATTTTTATTGCTTTCGCTAAAATGAAGTGTGGTATCATTATTTTCTATGGCGTCGAAAAAGAAGGCCACTTTGCGGTTAATCTGGTTAAATGAACGCCCCAAAAGCCACCACTGAATACCGACAAGCAACGCAATAAACACAGCAATGAACAAATTTTTTCCGGTTACAAAAAGCCACGTTGCGCAAGCTATGGAAATTATAATCAGCAAAACCCGAAGGTTAATATATGTTTTTATATTTGGAGAATGTGACTTCATTACAGCTCTTTTCTCTAATTTTTTATGGTTAAAGACTAAATTTGCTCATCTTATTGTAAAGCGTTTGCCGAGTAATACCCAATTGCTTGGCAGCGGCAGACAGGTTTCCCTCGTGCCGGGCTAAGGTCTTTGTTATTACCGCTTTCTCCATTTCTTCCAACGAGCCGGAAAATTCACTTCGCGTGGATGTGGACTGCGATTTAAAGTAGAAGTCGGTTGGTGTGATATTGGTTTTTTCGCACAAAATTGACGCTTTTTCCATGCAGTGCTGTAGCTCCCTGATGTTTCCCGGCCAGCTATATGATTTTAACTTCTCTAAGGCCTCGTCGGTGAGTACCAAATTCGGTTTACCATATTTTTCGGCATATTTTCTCAGAAAAAACTCGGCTAAAGGCAAAATATCCGCCACGCGTTCGCGCAAAGGGGGAACTTCAATGTGAATGGTATTGATACGGTAAAGCAAGTCTTCGCGAAAGGCGCCCTCAGCAACCATTTGTTCTAAATGGCTGTTTGTAGCACAAATTAAACGAATATCCACTTCAATCGGTTTATTGGAACCAATTCTGGTAATTTGCCGCGTTTGTACGGCGGCAAGTAACTTCGATTGCATTGCAAGTGGTAAGTTCCCAATCTCATCTAAAAAAAGTGTGCCTTTATGTGCTGTTTCAAATTTACCGGGTTTATCGGCATGGGCATCGGTAAACGCGCCTTTAACATGACCAAAAAGCTCACTTTCGAATAGCGTATCTGGAATTGCACCCATATCAACACTTACCAAAATCTCGTTTCTGCGTGTCGATAGTCGATGCAGTTCTTGTGCAACAAGCTCTTTGCCGGTTCCATTTTCGCCGGTAATTAATACATTGGCATCGGTTTTGGCCACTTTCTGCACCATTGCCAGTACCGTTTTAAAGGCGTCTGACTGACCAATCATGGTTTCTTGCGTCCGATTTATTTCCGATAATAAATGCTCTTTGCCGGTTTTAAGTTCAGTTACTTCGCGGCGAGAGCTGCTGAGCTGATAAGCTGAATGAACGGTAGAAAGCAGTTTATGATTGTCCCAGGGTTTCAGAATAAAATCGGTTGCACCTTCTTTCACCGCCCTAACGGCAAGTTCCACATCGCCATAGGCAGTAATCATTATTACAGAAGAAACTTTTGAGAACTCTAAAATTCGTTTCAGCCAATATAAACCCTCGTTCCCGGTATTTACCCCTGCAGAAAAGTTCATGTCGAGCAAAACCACATCGAACGATTCTGCTTCCAAAAGAGAAGGCAACGTTTTAGGTGATGTTATACATTTGACATAATTATAATGAGGCTCAATAAGCATTTTTAAAGCACTTAACACACTCTTATTGTCATCAATAAGTAAAATATTGCCTCTTTTTAGCTTATTAACCATGGCTATTTTTTTTTAGTTTATAAAGTATCTGTAACCAAACATTGAACTAAACGCAATTTAGCGCAAAACAACAGACTGCTCAAATATTTATTCATTTTATACTCATGGATCCTTCATAATTACATCTTTCCCGGATTTGTATTGGTAAACATTATTTGGTGAATCATTGTAAACCGTTACGTTTCCGGATTTTGCATAAATGTAAACATCCAAATCTGTAGGAACGAAAACAATTATGGTAACATCTCTATTTGGAGTAGTAATAAAAGCCTCAGCATTAATTGTTTTATAGTAATCATCGTCAATATTATCAATCATTATAAAACCACCTCCTAAAAATTTTCGCCTAGCTTTGTATACATCGAAATAAGTGCGTAGCAAATCACTGTTTTTACGTTGAACATATTCCATTTTCCAGTACCGATTTGCATATCTTTCAGCGATGTTTTTTGTAATAGAAGATAGTTCCAAATAAGCATCAACGGATAAACTATCAGTTAGGCTCTGACTTATAACTATATCGCTTTTCTTAGCTGCAATAATTAATTTCTCTGAACACCCTGACACCAACAAACTATCATTTACCAAATACTGACGAAAAGGGATACCTCCATTAACGGCTTCAACAGTCAACCTCTGACCAGATACCCGACTAGGATAGTGGCCAAATACTCTTTCTTTGATGTCTGATAGCGTGGAATTTTGACCGGGGAGCAGATCTGCACCCAAGGTTAAAATCATCAAAACCATAAAAAATCTTATCGAAATACAGTTGAATTTTCTCATAAAACCTCCTAACGATTATACCTAAACTATTCGTACCTGAGCGAGCGTATCGGGTTTTTACGGGCAACGTGCCAAACCTGACTGGCTACAGTAGTAACAGAAATCAGCAGAGTAACTACTCCTGCAAATCCAAAAACCCAGTAGGCCAAATCGGTACGATACGGAAACTGTTCCAACCACCGGGCGACGCCATATATTGACAATGGCACAGCTATCGCGCAAGCAATAATCACAATTTTTACATACGTGGTACTCAGCAAGGTAACCACCTGGCTTATTTGTGCGCCATTTATTTTGCGCATGGCAATCTCCTTTTGTTTTTGTTGGATAAAATAAAGCGACATGGCATAAATCCCCATTATGCTAATGATAATGGACAAAATAGAAAACGAAAACAAAATTCCGGCAGTGTTGCGTTCTGCTTCGAACCACTGGTTAACAGCCTCATCCATCGATTTGTATTCGAATGGAATGCCGTTACTCACCTGAGCATATAATTCACCCAATTGGTTGTACGTTTGAGCAGAGGCATTGGGGCTCAAACCTATTGCAATTTGCCAGGGAGCTTCGTCGCGACGGATTTTTATTATTGTTGGACCTATTTTTGAGTATAAACTGCGATACACAAAATCGTCTGCCACGCCTAAAACATCGAGTTCACGTGAATAAAAGGGACATTTTACCGGTAGTGAATCTAATTCCAGCTCACATATAGCGGCTCGGTTAATGTAAACGCCATCGGGCGAATAGGCAGCACCGGTTGGGGTAATACGGAAATTCATCATTTCCATAAATGCAGTATCGACCGAAAAAACCTGATAACCTACAGACTTGTCTTTATAATTAAATGAGTTGTTGTTCCCTCCATCGATCGGTGTGCCGGCCACGTATGCCACCGCCTTAACACCGGGAATACGTTCTGCTTCGTTCCGAAAGGCAGTCCGTTGCGATGCATCGAGTTGGTTATCGAGAAAAATAACATTGGAATGACTAAACCCCAAATCGTACTGTTGCAAGTACTTAAATTGGCGAAATATGGAAACTGTTCCGGACAACAATACAATGACAATTATCAGCTGAAAAGCAATCAATACTTTGGAATAATGCGCTTTGGTTTGTAAACGAAACGACCCATTTATAATCTGTATGGGATTGATACGTGTGATGTGCAAAGCGGGTATAATTCCCGAAATGGTTCCGATAATTATCATTAGCAAGAAACCAACACCCCAGTGATAAAATTGAAACTGTTCACTAATATCAACATTAATCGATAAAAGTCGATTAAACGATGGTTCTACAAGGCTAGCCAATAAAAACCCAAGTACAAAGGCAACTATACAGAGCACAATTGACTCACTAAGCAACTGAAAAACAAGATTAAGTCGCGAGGATCCATTTAATTTTCGAATGGCCATTTCCTTACTCCTAAACCCTGCTTGCGCAATAGTAAGGTTAATGTAGTTGATAATAGAAAGGATTAGAATTAGTAACGTTACACCAATTAAAAACAGAATTAATTGGCGGTCTCCTGCCTTAAGACCATAGCTACCGAGTTTACTAAAGTAAACATTTTCAAGAGGCTCATAGACAACGGTATTGGCATAGCCTTGGGTGTACAACCATATTTCACTGGAATGAAAGAGTTCCAACGTTTTATCATCTAAACCAGATAAATCGGCGTTAGGAGCAGCAAGTAAAAAAATACCGAACGAGTTATTATCAAAACTCGACAGAAGTCCTTGACTATCCCATAGCATTTCGAGGGATGTAAAATTGGCAACGGCCTCATAATTAGCAAATATGGTGTTCTCAGGAAAGTCTTTCATTATGCCTTGCAAAACAAACGTTTCATCATCGCACAAAATGGTTGTTCCAAGCTCGGCATCTTCTCCCAAGAGTCTGTAGGCCAAGGCTTCAGTAATTACAATGGCATTCGGTGTATTTAATACAGATTTGGCATCGCCTTTGACCAATGGGTACGAAAACATGCGAAAAAAGGAGGAGTCGGCCAGCAAAACTTCTCCGGAGAGTTTCACATCTTCCGTAGCACTTATAATTCCGCTGTATGGATATATGCGTGTAAAAGCTTCGAACTGTGGAAAATGATCGACCAACAGACCGGCCATAGGTGGCGAAAACACGCTATGATTATCGTTTGATAAGCGATAAATCCGGTCCTTTCTTGTGTGAAAAGCATCAACACTTAACTCGCGTTCAATGTGCAAGCTAAGTAAAATGACAAACATTATGGACATAGAAAAGCCTAAAACGGTAATAATGGTGTAACGTTTATTATTCCACAAATGGTTTGCAAACGATTTGAAATGATTAAATGTAAACATGGTTTTTTGAGGGTTAAGGTTTATTCGTATCGAAGTGCTTTTATTGGATTTCGCGATGCTGCCCTCCAGGTTTGCCAGCTCACAGCAAGTACTGCAAACACCAACACAACGACAGCACTCACGATGTAGAACCAGGCAGACAGTGGAATTTTATTGGCAAAATCGGCCAGCCAGTTGTTCAGGTAATAATACATACCCACAAAAGCCACAACTGCACTTACGGGAATCCATTGGAGTGTATCTTTCATTAGTTTAAAAACCACTTCGAGCTCGGTACTGCCGAGCACTTTTCGCATTCCAACCTCCTTGGTTCGTCGTCCTACATTCATCACCGAAAGGGCAACCAAACCAGAAAGGCTTAACAGTATGGCCAACAACGCTCCTGCCCAAACCAAACTGCGCGTGCGTTCTATGCTCCGGTATTTTTGGCCGTAAACACGACTGAGCTCCCTCCCGGAATACGTATAAGTATCATCGAACTGTTGGAGTACTTGCGTTACTCGGCTAATTTGCTCACCACTCCAGGTGTCGGTATTTTGAATATAAATATTGCGGTACGAATCGGCATAATTGGTTAGTGCAAGCGCCCCAATGGGCTGTCCGGTATTTCCCGAATAGTAAAAATTTTTCAGAATTCCTACAACAGGCATCGGCATGGGTTTTCCATCTATAATGTGCCCCATGTCAAGCATTTCTTTGTTGGCTTCCGTTATTCCCTGCATTTTTGCTGCAGATTCATTCAAAATAATTCCGGCCTTATCTTGCTCCGAATCGGTAAAAAAGCGTCCGGAAACCAGTTCAAACTGCATTACGCTGCAAAATCCGGGATGTACACGGTATTCATTAATGGATTTGTCATTTTCCTGCGAACCAAATTTAGTTATGGTTTGTCCGCTACAACCATATCCCATGGCGTGGTGCGATGTTGCAATATTTTCCACAAAAGGGAGTTTTTGCAATTCGTTTTTTATCCCATCATTGTGTTTTTTTAATTTGGGAGTTAATCCGCTGATATTAAGTACGGGATCGGGATTTAGCCCCAGAGGCATGTTTTTCAGGTGGTTAATTTGGGAATTGATTGCCAAAAGGGTGCCCACCAAAAATATGGTTATGGCAAACTGTAACAAGAGTGAGGCGGTAGACATGCGACTTTTACGTTTCACGTCGGGCGATTTACCTTTCAGGCCATCTAAAAGGTTAATTCGCGACAGGTAAAATACCGGATACATACTCGAGATGAAAATTACAACGAAAACAATAGCAAGTATTATTAAGCTGCCAAACCAGGTAAAAAGTTCTGCCAATGGCATGGGCACACCCATTAGTTGTGCAAAGTACGGATGAATCAAACTCACAATAAACAAGGCCAATAGCAGCGCTGCACCGCCCATCACCATGGCATCGTAGTAAAAAAGACGAATGAGCCATCGTTTATCGGCTCCGAACGATTTTCGCGTAGCAATTTCCCGAATTCGCTTTTCGCCGTGCAGCACATAGAGGTTCATGTAATTGATAATGGCGATAAGCAAAATAAGCAAAGCAATGGCCGCAACGGTGTAAATGTAAGTATGGTTGGCACTGGCCGACAAATCGTTGTTTGTTTTAGTAAAAAGGTGAATATCGGC
>JAWOEM010000127.1:0-3560 GCA_046482785.1 Salinivirgaceae bacterium | reverse complement strand
CTTTTTGTTGCTCACGCCTTTCGGCAATTAGCTCTTTGTATTTGGTGTAGGGCACCGGATAATCGTAAATTTTCCCCATCGATATTTCGATGGTTCGATTTGTTATGGCATCCAAAAATGCCCGGTCGTGCGAAACCATAATTACCGATCCACTGTAGCTTTTTAGAAGTTCTTCGAGCCACGAAATACTTTCAATATCGAGGTGGTTCGTGGGCTCATCGAGCAATAGTACGTCTGGCCGTTGCAATAAAATTTTGGCCAATTCAATACGCATGCGCCAGCCGCCACTAAACTCCGATGTGGAGCGTGTGAAATCTTTTGCTGTAAAGCCTAAGCCCATAAGGGTTTGTTCTGCCAAACCTTCGCGCTTATCGCCTCCAAACATGTGATATCGCTCGCTTTTTTCTGTTGCGCGGGTAATTAAATCGAGGTAACTATCAGATTCGTAGTCTGTTCTCGATGCTATGGAGTTGTTGAGCTTGTTAATTTCTTCTTCCAGCTTATTGAGGTGCACAAATGCTGTGAGGGTTTCATCCATCACGGTATGTTTATCCTCAATTTTCAAATGCTGTGGCAAATAGCCTATGGTAGTTTCTTTTGCTATTGCAATGGTGCCCTCGTTGTATTCCTGATGCCCGGCTATTATTTTTAGCAGTGTCGATTTTCCTGCACCGTTTCTTCCGGCCAACCCAATTTTATTGCGTGGGTTAACCTTAAATGTAATGCCTTCGAATAGGGCAACTCCTCCAAATCGTACTGTAATATTCGATATTGATACCATTATGTAATTCTTTTCTTTTGTTTTAGGGAATGTGTCGGAAAAACTACCTGTTTGTCTTATTGCAATCCCTTACTCAAAGTCGTCATAAAGTAAGTATTTTTTCCTCATTATCTTGTACTGCTCCAGCTCGTTTTGCCAGCTTTGTTTTATTTCATTAACAGAAGCCCCAGCTTCGATTTGTTTTTGTAGTTCGTTGTTTCCGGCCAGTAGCGTAAAAAACGATTTGAAAAATGGTTCTTCGCTGGTTTGTGTCTTCAAATATGCATCTTTTAAATAATCGATGCGTATTCCGTGAACGTTTATGTTATTTTCTATTAATGATTGAAAACTAACGCCATAGCATATTTTTCCCGTATGCTTCGGATTCGATGCTCCTTCTGTTGGCAGTGGCATAAATGAATATTCTTTGTCGGCATAGGCCGGATGCCCGTAAACTTGAAAGGGCTTGTCTGTTCCACGGCCTACACTCATTATTGTTCCTTCGAAAAGTCCTAGTGACGGATATAGGTAAATTGCCTGCATGTTTGGTAAGTTGGGCGATGGGCGCAAAGGTAAATCGTATAAGTCTTTGTGCGAATAGTTGTTGCATGGAATAATTTTGATGTCGCACGGTTTGTTTATCCATTTTTCTCCATTAATCATTTGCGCAAGTTCTCCAACGGTGAGTGCGTGAACAATAGGGATTGGGTGCATGCCTACAAACGAGCTGTGCTCAGTATCTAAAATCGGGCCATCAATATAAAACCCGTTGGGGTTCGGGCGGTCGAGTACTATAAGCGGTGTGTTATTCTGCGCGCAAGCCTCCATCACGTAATGAAGCGTAGAGATGTAGGTGTAGAATCGCACGCCCACATCTTGAATATCGAAAATCATAATGTCGATGTCGCTGAAGTATTTATCGGCTGGCTTTTTTGAGCTGCCATAAAGCGAAATAACCGGTAATTTGGTTTTTTCGTCGATGGTGTTTTTTATGTGGGCGCCGGCATCTTCTATGCCGCGAAAACCATGCTCAGGCGAGAATACATATGATATGGTGATGCCCCTTCTTAAAAGGGAATCCACAAGGTGTTGTTCTCCTATTCGGCTGGTGTGATTGCCAACGATGCCAACCTTTTTGCCTTTGAGCAAATGTTCATAAATATCGAGGCGCTCGGCTCCCGGAGTGATTTCTTGTGCTTCTGAAGTAAAAATGAAGGAAAAAAACAGGACAATCCCAACGATTAAACTATTTTTGCGCATAGTAGTAAAATTTGCACAATAGTACAAAATATTCACTAAACTGAGTGATTCTATTTAAATGAAATTTGCCTTTTACATAGCAAACCGTTACGGAAAGAAAAGTACAGAAGGTAATCGCTTGCTTTCTAAACCCATGATTCGCATCGCCACTTTTGGCGTTACACTAGGGGTAGCAGTTATGATTGCTGCCGTTGCTATTGTAACAGGTTTTCAGAACGAAATGCGCGAGAAAGTTACCGGGTTTAGTGCACATATTCAGTTAGTTAATCGCGATTTAAATCGTTCTTTTGAATATGCACCCGTTACCAACGATTGGTCTACTTGGACGAAATTGCACAATACGACCATGTGAAAAGCATTCATTCTTTTGTTTCTAAACCGGGAGTAATAAAGATAAACGAAGAAATTGAAGCGGTTGTACTTAAAGGTATTGATAGCGCATACGACTGGAGTTTTTTTGAGAAGTATTTTGTAGCTGGAACGCATTTTTCGTTAAGAGGCCAAAATCCGGCTAACGGCATTGTGTTGTCAAAATATATTGCCAAAAGGCTTCAGTTAAAGGTGGGCGACCGTGTCGATATGTTCTTCATGCAAAAGCCGGTTCGTATGCGGCGTTTTGTGCTCACCGGTATTTACGAAACTAATCTGAAAACATACGACGAATTGTACGGAATTGTTGATTTGCGCCATTTGCAAAAGCTGAATGGTTGGGATTCAAATCAGTATTCGGGATTCGAAATTTTGGTCGATGATTTTGACGAATTACGTGCGGTTCACATGCGCATCAGCGATCGGGTGTCGCTGGAGTTTAATGAAAATGATGAGTCGTTACAAACAATATCGACCCTCGAAATTGCACCCCAAATATACGATTGGTTGCAATTGATGAACATGAATGTGTGGGTAATTCTCATTCTCCTCACCTTGGTTGCCGGCATTAACATGATTACCGGGTTGCTGATTAATATTCTGGAAAAAACCAATCAGATTGGACTTTTTAAAGCAATGGGCGCTACAAACAAGCAGGTTATGCAGGTTTTTTTAATTACTGCGGCACGCATTATCGGGAAAGGAATGCTGTATGGTAATATTGTGGGACTTGGTTTGTGCTTCATACAACTCCAATTTGGTGTGATTGAGCTCGATCCTGATAATTATTATCTTACAGAAGTGCCTGTCAACTTTAATTGGGGATACATTCTATTGCTGAATGGAGCCTCGTTTACGGTAAATTTACTGATGATGCTTCTTCCCGGGCTACTTATAACCCGTATTCACCCAACCCAAAGCATTCGTTTCGATTAACCCTCATAGAGAGACAAAAGGCAAATGTGCTATTGAGATGCCGATTTTTCTGTTGTACGGAAATTTTATTCGCTATTAGGAGCATGCATTTCATTCCCAAAAATCAGCACGTAACAGAAAATGTGCAGCATTTAGCGGCATTAAGCATGGGGTGTTCTCCAGTAAATTGTACCTTCGCTTCGTTTATTTATCCTTGTCCACCGTGTCGTAAAAGTCTTTTTTGAGCTGCTGTACT